>CALXGF010000110.1 GCA_944387735.1 uncultured Oscillospiraceae bacterium | reverse complement strand
TATACGCCGCCTATATCGGCGTGGCTCTGTACGGCCTGTGCGCCGTGTTCCAGCTGGTGACCTTACCCACGGAGTTTAACGCCAGCAGCCGGGCTTTGGCCACCATAGAGGGAATGGAGCTGCTCCGGGGCGAGGAGCTGGAGGGGGCCAGAAAGGTGCTTCGGGCTGCGGCACTAACCTATGTGGCGGCCCTGGCCGTGACTTTGATGCAGTTGCTGCGCTTTGTGCTTATCTTCTCCAACAGGAGAGATTAAGGGGAAGCCCTCTGAAAAAATATACGGAGCAAGTCCCAGGCCGCCGGTCGTCCGGCGGCCTTTACTTTTCCTGAGAGCGTAAGAAAAAGTTGAATAATCCAGAACAGCGTGATAAACTGTAGAAAAACTTCGACCTAGGGAGAGCGGGTTTATGCCGGATAAAAAAGCCTTGAAATTCAATACTGTTTTTACTCCGGAAAACAGGGACGCCATAGGTCGGCTTTTTACTCTTGCCATGGCCGTTTTGGCGGCTCTGGCCTTGGGTATAGATTTAACGCCGCCTTTGGAAAACGACTATCAGGGTTGGGCCGAAGAGATACTGTTGAACCTGTCTTCCAGCCTCCACGGCAGTTCATTCATGACCACTCTGCTCTGCCTGGGCATGTATTGGCTCGGCCTGAAGGCGAGGGGCAACAGGCTGAAGGGGAGCTGGGCGGCCCTGCTGCTGGCGGGAATTACGGCGCTGGTCTGGCTAATGGGGGCCTGCTTTCTCTGCGGCGGCGATTTATCCACAATTTGCTCCAGCCCCGGACAGATAGTAAAAGCCGTTATATACTATTTTGGCTCCGCCTGGTTTCTGTATATCATGCTGCGCTGTTTCTGCTTACTTTTGGACAGCGGCTGGGACACGAAGCTGAAATTCCGTGGCCCCAAGGGGCTGAGCGCCTTTTTAAGCCGCCGCCGCTTTTGTGTAACGGCGGCTGGGCTGCTGCTGTGCTGGTCCGTGCCTCTGGCGGTCTGTTATCCTGCGGCCTTCTGCACCGACGCCTGGATGCAGCTGGCCCAATACTGGGGCAGCGAGCCCTTTACTGCTCACCATCCGCCGGTACATATTCTGCTGTTAGGCGTATTCAGCCGTCTGGGGCTGGCCCTGGGCAGCGCAAACTTCGGCCTGTTCCTGTTTGCTCTGCTGCAAGCTTTTGCCTTTGCTCTGACGCTGGCCTATGTCTTTTGCCTCTACGAAAAACTGGGGGCCCCGAAATGGATAAGGCTGCTGAGCTTTCTGACGGCGGTTTTCTCCCCATTTATTGCCGACAGGGTGGGAACGCTGCTGAAGGACGTGCCCTATTCCATGGCCTTCCTGCTGATGACCGCCCAGTTTATATACGCTGTTTTGGACACGGAGGCTTTTCTGAAAAGCAAAAGGCAGCTGCTCCTCACAGCCCTGGCTATAATTGGAGTCTTGCTCATGAGGAACAACGGCCGCTATGTACTCTATCCCAGCATTGCTCTGGCGGCTGCGGCGCTTGTGGTTAAAAGAAAATATCTTGGACGGAGCAAGACGGTGAAGCTGCTGTTGCTTATGCTGCTGCCCGTGGCGGCGGCTGCGGCGATCAACGGAGCAATTATCAAACACTATAACATTGCTCCCGGAAGCGTGGCTGAAACTTTGTCTTTGCCCTTCCAGCAGACCGCCAGATACGTGAGAGATTACGGCTCTGAGGTGACGGAGGAGGAGAGGGAGGCCATAGACGCCGTGCTGCCCTATGACCGGCTGGCGGAGCTGTATAACCCCATTATATCCGATCCCGTGAAGGAAGAATTCAGGGATGAGGCCGGCGGCGCCCAGCTGAAAGCCTATTTGCAGGTGTGGCTGAAGATGTTCTTCAAACACCCTCTGACCTACGTGGAGGCCACGGCAAACCAAATTTATGCGCTGGTGTTCCCCTTTGCCGAGAACAGAACTGTGTATGTGGGCTTTGACGACGGGGCCTGGTTCATACCGGACGTGGTGGCGGCCACCGGCGTGTCCCTGCCAGAGTCTTTGGAGATGGAGAGAAGAGCGCTGACTCAGTGGTTTTATCTCATGTACTCTTTCCCGGTGATAGGGATGATAAGCCACACGGCTCCCTATATTATTGCCGCCTTCTTTCTGAGCATCATGGCAGCGGTGAGAAAGAAATTCAGCTTTCTGCTGCTGGCCGTTCCGGTACTGCTCAGCGCCGTGGTAGCGGTGTTTGCGCCGGCGGTGATAGGGAACCCCAGATATGTCTTTCCAGTAATATATTCCATGCCCCTGCTGACGGCGTTTTTTGCCTACCTGTGCCGGAACGGGAGGGATATGGAGGAAGCCTGAACCGGCGGCTTGGGATGAGACGGCTGTGCCGGAAGCTTGGGCCGTCCGGATTTTAAAATTCATAGGGGAGAACAACGGAGGAGAGAATATGGACAGAATAGCAGTACTTATTCCCTGCTACAATGAGAGCAGGACCGTAGCCAAAGTGGTTGGGGATTTTAAGGCTGTCCTGCCGGAGGACGCTGTTATATATGTATATGACAACAACTCCACCGACGGTACGGCGGAGATAGCCGCCGAGGCCGGCGCCGTGGTGCGCCATGAATACCAGCAGGGCAAGGGCAATGTGATACGCCGGATGTTCCGGGAGATAGACGCCCGGTGCTACATAATGGCCGACGGGGACGACACCTACCCGGCGGAATACGCCCCCGAGATGGCCTCAAAAGTGCTGGAGCGGGGCGTGGACATGGTTGTGGGAGACAGGCTCTCCGCCACTTACTTCACCGAGAACAAGCGGCCCTTTCACAACTTCGGCAACAAGCTGGTGCGCCGCAGCATAAACGCCCTGTTTAAAAGCGATATCCGGGACATTATGACCGGCTACCGGGCTTTCAGCTACCAGTTTGTCAAGAGCTTTCCCGTACTTAGTAAAGGCTTTGAGATAGAGACGGAGATGAGCATCCACGCCATAGAGAAAAACATGCTGGTGGAAAACATGGTGGTGAGCTACAGGGACAGGCCGGAGGGCAGCGTCTCCAAGCTAAACACCGTCTCCGACGGGATAAAGGTCCTGAGCACTATAGGCAAGCTATATAAAAACAACAAGCCCTTTGCCTTCTTCGGTATCATAGCCTTGATACTGGCCCTTATTGCCGCAATTATGTTCCTCCCCGTATTCAGCGAATACCTGCACACGGGTCAGGTCCGACGTTTCCCCACACTAATTGTCAGCGGCTTTATTGCCATTGCGGCAATATTGAGCTTCTTTTCCGGGCTTATCCTGGAGACCCTCCATGAGAAGAACCGCCATGACTTTGAGATGAGACTGATAGATATCCAAAACAGATACAGGCAGAAACTGGAGGAGCGCAGTTGAAGAGAAAAACAAGGGGCCTGTCCACCGCTGCGTCGGCGATCTTTGCCTGCCTTGCGGCCATGGCCCTGTGTATGAGCTTCCCACAGCCGGAGCTGAGTCAGTCGGCTCAGGGCAGCGGAATACTGAATATGATGGAGAACCTGCGCCGCAGTCTGGACGGCACAGCCATCCAGACCAGCATCTTTGCCGCAGCCTTCTTCCTGCTCCGGCGCTGGAATGAGAAAAGACGCAGGGGAAGCTATATCCTGCTGCCCCTGATCTGCTTTCTTATAGCGGTTATATGGCTGATGGGGGAGGGCTTTATCCAGGACAACAGCCTCCGGAGCCTGACTTCCGGCGCCGGGCAGCGGCTGAAATGCTGCATATATCTCCTGGGCAGCGCCTGGCTGCTGACCCAGCTGGCCGTCGCTCTGGACATCCTCATAAGCAGCGGCGCCGACCTGAGCTGGAAAAGAGAGGGCCGCCTCACCGCCTTTTACCGGAGGCACGCCTTTCTCTGCCCCTTTATATTGATACTGCTCAGCTGCGCTCTGCCCCTGATTCTGGCCTACCCCGGAGGCATGAACGCCGACTCCTGGGGCCAGGCGGGAATGTTCTTTAAGGTGGTGCGCCCGGACTGGGGACTCTATGAGTTCACATCCCATCATCCCCCTGCCCACACCGTTTATTTTGCCTCCATCATAGCCCTGGGAAAGAAGCTGGGCAGCGCAAATCTGGGTCTTTTTACGGTGATGCTTTTACAGGCTGGGATGTACTCGGCGGTTTTTGCCTACTCCCTGTACGCCATGAGGCGGCTGGGCGCTCCCAGATACCTCCGGATTATAAGTTTGCTGGCCATACTCTTCAGCCCCTATTTCGTCAGCTCCTACCCGATGGTGATAAAGGACAATGTTTACTCCTGGGCCATTTTGCTGTTTGTAATAGAACTTATATACATGCTGTACTTGGGCCGGGACTACTGGCGCAGCAAGGGGCACATCGCCTTGCTGGCTCTGGGGCTCATGGGCTCCATGCTCTTTAGAAATAACGGCAAATATGTGATATATCCTATGATCCTGCTGATGCTGATAATCCTTTCGGTGCGGAACCGAAAGGAGGGAAGGAAAAGCCTGCTCAAACCGGCGCTGGCCCTGCTGCTGCCGGTATTGGCGGCCAACCTGATACTCAGCGGACTGATGAGCTATTATGACATAGAGAAGGGCAGCATAAGGGAGGCCCTGTCCCTGCCCATACAGCAGACCGCCCGCTATGTGCTGGAGCGGGGGGACGAGGTGACGGAGGAGGAGAAGGCCGCCATCAGCGCCGTGCTGGACTACGACAACCTTGCATCGGACTACTACCCAATGGAGTCCGATGCGGTGAAGGATAAGTTCAATCCCGATGCCGACGCCCAGGACGTGCTGAACTATCTGAAGACCTGGCTAAAGCAGGGATTAAAACATCCCTTCGTATATATAAAAGCCACGGTGAACCAGAACTATCCCCTGGTATATCCCTTCCAGGAGGGGAACCAGATTTCCGTGGACACGCTGAACAGGTACCACCTCTATGCCGCAGAATCCATAGGCATTACCGATGTGGAGGTAATGCCCAGGCTGAACAATATACGCAATGAGTTTAACCATGACCTGATGTATCTGCCCTTCACAGGAGCTATGTGCAACATCGCAACGTATGTGCTGGCGCTGCTGTTTTTCTGCTGCTATGCCCTGAGGCGCAGACTCTGGGACTTTTTCGTCCCCGCCCTGCCTCTGCTGCTGAGCCTGGCCATAGTGGTAGCGGCTCCGGGGATAAGAGGCACGCCCCGCTATGCCTACCCCATACTCTACTCCCTGCCGGTAGTCATGAGCTGGTACTGCTTCCTTTCAGGAAAAGCGGAGAGACAGCAGTGAATATCTAATCGCCATGATATGACAGACCGCAGCGGTTTAACCGCTGCGGTCTGAGAGGCTGTCAAAAAAATATAGTTTAAGTAAAAACAATAGGGCAGCGGGGGAGCACGAGGGGGCAAGGCCCCTTGCTCGCCTTGCCGCAAGTCCAAAATAAAAGCTGCTGGTGCAGCTTTTATTTTGGGCGGCTGCGGAAATTGCGCCCTGCCTTTATCTGCTCCCGGCAGCGGCAGGGTCGCAATTCTCGTGTTTCAATAACCCGCCACAGAAAAGCCTTGATTTTCAAGGCTTTTCCAGCGAAGCAGCATTTTGCCAAGGGCAAAATGCTTGGCGGGAGAAGCGCAGTCAAAAAAGTCTTACAGACTTTTTTGACAAGCTGACAGACCGCAGCGGTTTAACCGCTGCGGTCTGAGACTGTCAAAGCCCGGAGGCAGATGCCTCCGGGCTTTGGGTTTAATGCGAGGGATTTATTTAACTGTTCAGCTTAACTGTCCGGCTGCCTGCCGGTTTATCAGTACATGCCGCCCATGTCTCCGCCGCCGGCGGGCATGGGGGGATTCTTCTCGGGGATATCGGCAACCAGGCTCTCGGTGGTCAGGACCATGGAAGCCACGGAAGCGGCGTTCTCCAGAGCGCTGCGGCAGACCTTGGTGGGGTCGACGATGCCCAGAGCTATCATGTCGCCGTACTGGTCGTTGGCGGCGTCGTAGCCGTAGGCGCTGCTGGCGCTGCCGGCAACGTTGTTCAGGATGACTGCGCCCTCCAGACCGGCGTTGGCAGCTATCTGCATAATGGGGGCCTTCAGAGCCTTGGCAACAATGGCGGCGCCGGTCTTTTCGTCGCCCTCAAGGGCGGCGACTTCGGCCTCGGCGGCCTTGGAAGCTATGACGTAGGCAGTGCCGCCGCCGGGGACGACGCCCTCTGCAACGGCTGCGCGGGTGGCGTTGAGAGCGTCCTCGATACGCAGCTTCTTTTCCTTCATCTCGGTCTCGGTAGCGGCGCCCACCTTGATGACCGCAACACCGCCGGAGAGCTTTGCCAGACGCTCCTGGAGCTTCTCCTTGTCGTAATCGGAGGTGGTGGTCTCTATCTGGCGGCTGATCTGAGCGGTGCGGGCCTTAATGTCTGCGCTGGAGCCGGCGCCGTCCACGATGACGGTGTTCTCCTTGGTGACCTTGACCTGGTGAGCCTGGCCCAGCATGCTCAGGTCGGCTTCCTTCAGCTCCATGCCCAGCTCGCTGGAGATGACGGTGCCGCCGGTAAGGATGGCGATATCCTGGAGCATCTCTTTACGTCTGTCGCCGAAGCCGGGGGCCTTGACGCAAACGCAGGTGAAGGTGCCCCGCAGCTTGTTGAGAACGATAGTGGCAAGGGCCTCGCCCTCCACGTCCTCGGCGATGATCAGCAGCTTGCGGCCGGCCTTGACGATCTGCTCCAGCAGGGGCAGGATCTCCTGGATGTTGGAGATCTTCTTGTCGGTGATGAGGATGAGAGCGTCGTCAATGACGGCCTCCATCTTGTCCATATCGGTGGCCATGTAGGGAGACAGATAGCCTCTGTCAAACTGCATGCCTTCAACCACCTCGCTGTAGGTCTCGGCGGTCTTGCTCTCTTCCAGAGTGATAACGCCGTTCTGGCTGACCTTCTCCATGGCCTCGGAGATCAGGTTGCCGATGACTTCGTCCCCGGAGGAGATGGTGCCCGCCCGGGCGATACCCTTGGAGCCGGACGCGGGCTGGGAGATGGCCTTGATGCCTTCAACAGCGGCCTGGGTGGCCGTCTGGCTGCCCTTGCGCATGACCATGGGGTTGGCGCCGGCGGCCAGGTTCTTATGACCCTCGCTTATCATGGACTGAGCCAGGACGGTGGCAGTGGTGGTGCCGCCGCCGGCCACGTCGTGG
>CALXGF010000109.1 GCA_944387735.1 uncultured Oscillospiraceae bacterium | reverse complement strand
GCCCTCCGGGCAGCCGGGCCAGGAGTACCAGGTGTCCCCGGCCTTCTGCAATCCGCTGGCCTTGTGAATATGGCCCAGGGCCACATAGTCCATGCCGCTGTCTCTCAGCTCCTCAAGGCTTATGGGATTATAGGAGGAGTCTGCGCTCCCCAGCTCGCCGTGGATGCACAGCAGATTCAGCGACCCTTCCCGCCTCTCCGCCCTGAAGCCCCGGAGCAGGGGGCCGCTGTGCTTGTCTGTAAAGGCCGCCCCATAGACGCGCAGCCCCAGCTCCGGCAGTTCCACTGCCTCTATCTCCGGCCTGGTGAACACGTGGACGTTCTCGGGCAGTTTCAGCCGGGCATAGGGACACTTGGGGAAATAGAAATCGTGGTTGCCGGGAGAGATGAACACAGGCGTCTCCATCTGTCCCAGACAGCGGGCCAGCTCCTCCCCGGTCTCGTAATATGTGTTGCCGCTGTCCAGCAGGTCGCCGGAGAGCAGAACGATGTCCGCCTTCTCCTCTCTGGCCAAGGCGCTGAGGGCGCCCAGCAGCTGCCTCTGCTCCCCCCGGCGGATGGCGGCCTTCCCCGCCGTCAGACCCTGAAAGGGGGAGTCCAGGTGCAAATCCGCACTGTGAAGAATCTTTATCTTGCTCATGTAAGCCGTACCCCCTCCGCTCTCAGGCATCTGCCTGTCTCAGCGTCTATCTCGAATATGCAGCCCTCCAGCTTAGCCGGGCCCTTGGCCGACTCGTAGCGCCGGGGAGGGTCGCCCATGAATTTACCTATACTCTGTTCCGGGTCAATGCCCAGCACAGAGTGTATAGCCCCGGTCATGCCCAGATCGCTTATATAGCCGGTACCCTTAGGCAGCACGCAGGCGTCGGAGGTCTGCACGTGGGTGTGGGTGCCCCAAACTGCGCTGGCCCTGCCGTCCAGCAGATAGCCCATAGCCCGTCTTTCGCTGCTGCCCTCGGCGTGAAAGTCCACCAGGATAATCTTCTCCTTTATCTCCTCCATATAGCCGTCGGCTATGACGAAGGGGTTGTCGGTGTTGCTGTCCAGGGTAAAGCGGCCCATGAGATTCAGAACGCACACATCTCCGAAGGCTGTGGAGTACACGGCTATGCCCCGGCCGGGACACTGGGGGGCGAAATTTGCCGGGCGCAGTATTTTGCTGCGCTCCTCCAGATAGGGCTGCAGCTCCGTCCGGGTCCAGGTATGGTTGCCCAGGGTTATAACGTCTGCTCCGGAGCGGAATATGGCGTCGGCCTGTTTGGGTGTCACCCCCACCACATTGGCGTTCTCCCCGTTCACCACGGTAAAATCTATGTTTTTATCCCTTTTAAAATCCTTAAGTCTGTTTTCAAGGAACCTAAGTCCCGGCTCGCCGCATACATCGCCTACCGCCAGTATTCTTACGCTCATTATTATGCCTCCGCAGTAAGATTCTCTGGTTATTGTACCACAAATTACATATGGGTATCGATGGATTTGATGCTAATAATAATAGGGAAAAAGGAGACAAAGCCGGTCTCCAGAATTTGTATTGGAGGAATTTGTTATGAACAAGAGGAATTTTTATGTGGGCATGGGCATGGGCCTCATCGTAGGGGGAGCCGCCGCTATGGCAGTTCGCTCCAGGAAGAACACGCCCAAATCGGTTTTGGGCCGCACCCTGAAGACTATCGGCGAGGTGAGCGACTCCATATCCGACATTATGGGCTGGTAAATCCCCGCCGAAAATAATTTGCCGTAAGGGGCAATATTTTTGAAAAAGGTATTGCAATTTTTCCCAGGCTGTGCTAATATGTCTAGGCTTTAAGAAATGCGCCGTTAGCTCAGCTGGATAGAGCGTCTGGCTACGGACCAGAAGGTCAGGGGTTCGAATCCCTTACGGCGTACCAGAAAACCCGGAATCCCAAATGGGATTCCGGGTTTTCTACTGCTATTCTCGTAAGGGATTCGAAGCCTGAGAGGGCAGGCGCCGTTAAGAAAATGTGCCGGTGGCACATTTTTAGGCGGCTGGGGCGCAGCGGCTATGCCGCAAGCCCGGAGGATTTTGCTTGCAAAAGCCTCATCCCTTACGGCGTACCACGTCGGAGCAAAGTCCGCTTTGCTCCGGCGTTTTCTATTTCACGGGGAATAGAAAACACCATCCGCCCGCTTCCTTGCTCCTCCTTATCCGAATCAAACCCACTGCGTTGGGCTTTGATTCGGGGAGACGGGGATGCGGTTTTGTTCTTGGGATTCCGGGTTTTCTACTGCTATTCCCGTAAGGGATTCGAAGCCTGAAAGGGCAGAAGAAACCCGGAGTTTTCATTGCGGAAAACTCCGGGCTTCTCATATTGAAGTTGAAGCGTATCAGTCTATGTGTATCACTTTCTGGCACAGATCCTGGGCGCTGACATTCACATTGTGGTAGCGTTCCCGTTTTTCCGTTACGCCGCCCATGCTGATGGCCTGGGTAGGACAGTATTGAAGGCAGCTGAGGCAGCCTATGCAGTCGGAACCGAAGCTGGGCTTGCCGCCCTGGATGGTGATATTCCCTTTGGGACAGAGCGTGGCGCACTGACCGCAGGAGGTGCAGGCGTCGCTTGCCCTGAACTTGGCGGCCTTTTTGCCGGAGAGCTTGGGCATCATGGAGGCCTCGAAGGCATTGATGGGGTTGGAGCGGGGAGCTCTGTTTTTGCGGTGTACGTGGTAGATATCGTCGGCGATCCTGGCGGCCAGCTTTTCCGAGCGGGCCTGGGCTTTGGCGGCGTCCATGGGAGGCATCATCATATTGTGGGGAAATAGCCAGATGCAGGAGCATTGATGGCTTATCCCTGCCCAGTAGTCCAGGGGGATGATGCCGTTGATAATGCTCAGGCCAATGCCGGGGTAACCGGCATAGCTGACTATACCGAAGGTGTAGGCGGAGGGGGAGACCTTTATCTGCCTCACATAGTCCTCCACTCCGGCGGGCATGCCTCCGGCATAGCAGGGGAAGACGAAGCCCACCTTTTTGGCCTCCCGCACGTCGGTGACGGCGGGGGCGGAGCGCATCATAACAATGTCCGTATCGCCCAAACGCTTGGCGATGTTCCTGGAGATATCCAGGCAGTTGCCGCTGCCTGAGTAACAGAAAATGACGTTTTTGCTCATAGCAGTTCCTCCGTAAAAGTTATTGATTCGCATTTATGTTTTATACAGACGCAATAGGCTGCCGGGAGATGGGGCGGCGACGAACTTTTCGCCTCAAAGCCGGAAGATAGAGTCGTCGTTGTCCACCCAATCGCTGACTGGGATGGTGCTGTATTCGGTAGGAGTACGGCGGATGACCACCCGGTCTATGCCGGCGTTGATGATCTGACGCTTACACATGGAGCAGCTCATAGCGTCGGAGAGCAGCTCATTGGTGCGGGCGTCCCGACCCACCAGATACAGGGTAGCCCCTATCATATCCCGGCGGGAGGCGGAGATAATGGCGTTGGCCTCTGCATGGACGGAGCGGCACAGCTCGTAACGCTCACCGGAGGGGATCTTAAGGCTTTCCCTGGTGCAGCAGCCAAGGTCCGAGCAGTTGCGCCGGCCTCTGGGCGCTCCGTTATAACCGGTGGAGATTATCTCGTCGTTGCGGACTATGATAGCGCCGTACTTCCTGCGCAGGCAGGTGGAACGCTCCAAAACCGCATCGGCAATGTCCAGATAGTAATTCTGCTTGTTAGTCCTGCTGTCCATGGGCATACCTCCGAAACTTACATGAAATAATTATACCTCAGCATTTCCGCCTCAGTCAAGGCAAAGGAGGGAATATTGACGAATTTATATGTAGCTTTTTAGCCGGGAATATGGTATATTACAGACATGAACAGAAACTATCAGAAAGAACTGGACAGGATAATACAAAAGCTGGGGAAGAAAAGACCCCGGCTTTTGCTCCATGGCTGCTGCGGCCCCTGCTCCAGCTCGGTGCTTGAATACTTGACTGAATATTTTGACGTAACGCTGCTGTGGTATAACCCCAATATCTACCCAAGGGAGGAGTTTGACCGGCGCTTCAAGGCTCTGGTGAAGCTGGTAGAAGACATGGGCCTGGCCGACAGGGTGAGTATCCTGGCCGAGCCCTGGAAAAGCGAGGATTACTATAAGCGTATTCGGGGCCTGGAGCAGGAGCCGGAGGGGGGAAAGCGTTGTACGGAGTGCTTTCGCCTGCGCCTTATGGAAACGGCAAAGCTGGCCAAGCACTACGGCTACGACTATTTCTGCTCCACTCTCAGCCTCTCCCGCCACAAGGATGCGGTGCGGATAAACTCTATTGGCGAGGAGCTGGGGAGAATGGCGGGAGTGGCCTGGCTGCCCTCGGACTTCAAAAAACGGGACAGGGAGAACCGCTCCCTGGAGCTGTGCGAGAAGTACGGAGTTTACCGCCAGCTTTACTGCGGCTGCGAGTTTTCCCTGCACCGCCGTCAGGAGGTGGCGGAGGAGAAGGCCAGAGAGGCGGAAATGACGGAACGATAAACAGCACGGCCCGGCAGCCGAGCCGGAGCCTTAAATACAACTTGTCTGGAAGATAAACAAGGAGGTACGAGCCGTGAAAGTGAGAAAAGCCATCATCCCCGCCGCAGGACTGGGGACCAGATTGCTGCCTAATACCAAGAGCATCCCCAAGGAAATGCTGCCCCTGGTGGATAAGCCTGTGCTTCAGTACATTGTGGAGGAGGCTGTGTCCGCCGGAGTAGAGGAGCTGCTCATAATCACCAACCGGGGCAAATCTCCAATAGAGGATTATTTCGACTATGCCCCTGACCTGGAGAGCCGCCTGATAGCCGACGGCAAGGACAAGGAGGCGGGGATAATCCGGGCTGTGGCGGACATGGCGGACGTGTACTTTGTGCGCCAGAAGGAGACCAAGGGCCTGGGCCATGCAGTGTGGCGGGCAAAGAGTTTTGTGGGCAACGAGCCCTTCGCCGTGCTTTTGGGGGACGATATCATGCTCAGTGAGACGCCGGTTTTAAAACAGCTGGTGGATGCCGCCGAGAAAAATAATTGCAGCGCCATAGCCATCCGGGAGTTTCCCGGAGAGGAGATATGTAAGTACTCCTCGGTGAAGCTGGAGGAGCAGCTGGGGGAGCGTATCTATAGAATAGGGGATATGAACGAAAAGCCCACCATGGAGGAGCGTCTGTCCAACTATGCCATCATGGGCCGTTATGTGCTCACCCCCGCCATCTTTGATATCCTGGAGCATACCGCCCCCGGCCGCAATAACGAGATACAGCTCACCGACGGCATGCGCCAGCTGTGCCACCAGGAGCCCATGTGCGCCGTGGACTTTGAGGGCAAACGCTATGACACCGGAAACCTCAAGGGCTACCTGGAGTCCATCATCGACTTTGCCCTGAAAAACGAGGAGGCCGGGGATTGGCTGCGCCAGTTCATCATAGACAAGGCGGAGCAGCTTAGGGGCTGACAGACCTGAATATCCATTGACAAGGATGTAAAAAAGTAGTATTATTTTCTCACAATTCAAAGGGGTGCTGGGTAGGCCC
>CALXGF010000108.1 GCA_944387735.1 uncultured Oscillospiraceae bacterium | reverse complement strand
TGGAGGTGCGCTTGAGAATACGGCCGCCGCACTTGGGGCACTTGCCGGGCATCTCGACGACTATGGGCTTGGTGAAGGTACAGTCGGGAAAGCCGGGGCAGGCCAGGAAATAGCCGAACTTGCCCTTCTTCACCACCATCTGGCGGCCGCAGACATCGCAGTACTCGTCGCTGAGTACGTCGGGCACCTTCAGCTTCACGCCCTCCATGGCGGTCTCCGCCTCCTTCAGCTCCTTGCTGAAGTCACCGTAAAAGTCCTCCAGCACTTGGCGCCATTGGGCCTTGCCGCTCTCTATCTCGTCCAGCTCCGCCTCCATGTGGTTGGTGAATTTAAGGTCCACTATATCGGCAAAGCGTTCTTTCATAAGTCCGGTGACCACCTCGCCCAGGGGCGTGGGTCGCAGGTACTTGCCCTCTTTTATCACATAGTCGTGGGATGTGATAGTGGATATTGTAGGGGCGTAGGTGGAGGGACGGCCTATACCCTTCTCCTCCATAGCCCGTATCAGGGTAGCCTCGGTAAAGCGGGACGGGGGCTGAGTGAACTGCTGGTCCGGCAGCAGCTTCTCCAGCTTCAGCTCCTGGCCCTGGCTCAGGCTGGGCAGAGGATTATCTATCTCGCTGCTCTCCTCGTCCTTGGCCTCCTCATACACGGCGGTATAGCCCTTGAACTTTAGCTCCGAGTAGCTGGCCTTGAAGGTATAGCCGGCGCTGTCCACCTCCACCGCCACGTTATCATATACCGCATTGGACATCTGGCAGGCTGTGAAGCGGCCCCAGATGAGCCGGTAGAGCCGGTACTGCTCCTGAGTCAGATCCTTGCGTACCACTTCCGGGCTGAGATTCACGTCCGTGGGCCGTATGGCCTCATGGGCGTCTTGGGCGCCGGACTTGGTCTTGAAGGTCCTGGGCTTGCCGGGATAATACTCGGCTCCGTACTGGTAGACGATATAGCTGCCCGCCGCCGCCAGAGCTTCCTCCGACAGGCGCGGGGAGTCGGTACGCATGTAGCTTATAAGGCCCACGCTGCCCTGACCGCTTATCTCCACTCCCTCATAAAGCTGCTGGGCGATGGACATGGTGCGCCGGGGGCTCATGCCAAGACGCCGGGACGCTTCCTGCTGCAGGGTGGAGGTTATAAAGGGCGGGGCCGGGGATTTCTGTTTCTCCCCGCGCTTTACATTCTTCACGGTAAAGGGGGCTTTCTCCGTCTCGCTTATGACGGCGTCCACCTCCTCACGGCTGTGGAGCTCCTGCTTCTTGTCCCCCTTGCCGAAGAAGCGGGCGGTAAAACCGGCCCCCTCCTCCCCGCAGCTCAGAGCGGCATCCAGCAGCCAGTACTCCTGGCTCTGAAAGTTCCTTATCTCTTCCTCCCGGTCCACCACCATGCGGGTGGCCACGGACTGGACACGGCCTGCAGACAGTCCCGTCTTTATCTTCCTCCACAGGAAGGGGGAGAGCTCATAGCCCACTATCCTGTCCAGGATGCGCCGGGCCTGCTGGGCGTTCACCAGGTCCTGATCTATGCTCCTGGGATTTTTTATGCTCTCGGTGACCACCTTCTTGGTTATCTCGTTGAAGGTGACGCGCTTTGCCTTATCGTCGTCCAGGTCCAAAAGTTCCTTCAGGTGCCAGGATATGGCCTCCCCTTCCCGGTCCGGGTCGGTGGCCAGATATACGGTCTTTGCCGCCTTGGACTCCTTCTTCAGCTCGGCAATCAGCTCCTTCTTGTCCCGCACAGGGATATACTGGGGCTCAAAGCCGTTTTCTATATCAACGCCCATCTTGCTCTTGGGCAGATCCCGAAGATGCCCCATGGACGCAGTTACCTTATAATCGCTGCCAAGATATTTTTCAATGGTCTTGGCCTTTGCCGGGGACTCAACTATTACAAGGTTTTTTGCTTTTGCCATCCTGTTCTCCGTTCCACGCCGTCCTCTGGGAATGGGACTGCGTATCATTTTCTAATCAGATTCAGACTTATCCGTTTTCCGGCGTCTCGCCTTATATAGCCCTTTATCTCCAACAGGGTCAGCTGGGAAAGGACCTTTGCCGCAGTATAGCCGGTGGCTTCTATTATATCGTCTATATGCTGACTGCCTCCGGATATGGCTTTCACTATCTCCAGCTGCTCGGTACTCAGTCCGGCAAGCTGTTTACGCAAGTCAATATATCCTTTGCCCTTTTCCTTGTCAATCTCTTTTTTCTGCTCCGGGGATTTTTTGCTCTCCGGCACCGCAGGCTTTTCCGGCTCCGGCGGCTGCTGCTCCGGCGCTTTCACCGGGCCTTTTCCTTTCAGTTTTTCAGGATAGAGCGGAGCAAACTCCTCCAGTATATCCCAGCCGCAGGTGACGGGCTTGGCCCCCTGCTTTATGAGCTCTATGGTCCCGGCGCTGTTTGGAGCGTCGGCATTTCCCGGCACGGCAAAGATCTCCCTCCCCTGCTCCAAAGCCTCGGCGGCAAAAAGCAGGGCTCCGCTGCCCTCCGGGGCCTCCACCACCGTAACTCCCAGGGAGAGGCCGGAGGCTATACGGTTGCGGTCCCTGAAAAAGCTCTTCATGGCAGGCGTCCCCGGAGCATACTCGCTCACCACGGCGCCGGAACGGGCTATATCCCGGCACAGGGCGCTCTCCCGCTCCCGGTGGGCAGTACCCAGCACCGCTATGCACCGGCCTCCCGCCAGCAGGGCGCCTTTGGCCGCCGCCTCATCTATGCCCTCGGTAACGAGGGATATGACGGCGCCGCCGGCCTTGGCTATCTCCCAGGCCAGGTTCCGGCCCATCTTTAAGCCGTATGGGCTGGCCTTTCTGGTGCCGATGACAGCCACAGCCGCCTCCTCGTCCAGACCCTTCAGGCTGCCTTTTACATACAGCGCCACCGGCGGAGCAAAAATATTTTTAAGCCGGGCCGGATAGTCGGCATCCTGCATGGTTATTATCTCTATGCCCTGGACATGGCAGGCGGCCAGAATAGCGTCCACCCGGCTCATGTCCCGCTGCTCCAGCAGCTGGGCCTCCAGTTTTCCCAGGCCCGGCACCCGGCTGAAGTCCCCGGCTGGGGCGTGGAAGGCTTCCTCCGCTCCGCCGTAGTATTCCGCCAGGACCGCCCTGGCTCTAGGGCTCAGTCTTGTCTGGGAGGAGAGCCACAGCCAATATTTTATCGCCGCCATTTTCCCCACCTGTCCTTATATTTATTCCTTCTGTATTGTTATCTTGACATCTCCCACATTATTATTGCCGCCGCCACTGCGGCGTTCAGGGATTCGCTGCCCGGCTTCATGGGGATTATCACTTCCCCGGCGCAGAGCTCTATCAGCTCCCGGCTCAAGCCCCGGCCCTCGCTGCCTACGCAAACTATGGCTTTCTTCAAATCAAGGCGGCGTATGTCCTCCGCTCTGTCAGAGAGTACGGCGGCATAGAGCTTCAGGCCCTCTCTTGCCGCCAGCTCCCCCAGCTCCCGGCGGGAGGCATACATCACTCTCTGGCAAAATACGGCTCCCATACTGGAGCGCACAGCCTTTGGGCTGTAAATGTCCGCACAGTCCCCCGTGAGGATAACTGCGCCTATACCCAGGGCCTTGGCGGTACGCAGAACTGTACCCACGTTCCCCGGGTCCTGAAGAGTCTCCAGAGCTATGGCGTTTCCCAGCCGCCCCTCTTTGCCGCCTTCCATGGCCACGGTGAACACCGGGCCGGGGCTGTTTTTCATGGGGGAGGCATAGTCAAAGAGCTCCGCAGGGGCTGAATACTGCCTGGAGCAGCTCAAGCCCTCCACGCTCTCCGGCGCCTCTTTCCACAGTACGGAGCGGATCTCCGCCCCTTTTTCCACCGCTTCCTTCAGCAGCTTCATCCCGTCGCAGACATATTCCCTCTCTTCCCGGCGAAAGGCGGCTTCCGCCGCCAGGCGGCGAAGGCGGAGGATATATTTATTTTTTCTGGAAGTAATGGTCTCCACATTCATCTTAAAGTTCTTGTCCCGTTCCAACTATTTAAATATTTTTAATAATGTTACAATAATAATACATTGTTTCAAAATTGGCAAGGAATTTATATGCATACGCAAAAATTTCGGGTCCGCCAAAGCGGCCCCGAAATTCAAAGCATTTTTCTCCTGTAGCGATCCGGCTCTGTCACATTCCCCAGACCAGCCAGATATATATATATCCCGCCAGCACCGCCGCGAGAGTAAAGGGCACGCCTATGCGCAGAAAGTCCCCGGTAGTAACGGTCTCCCCGTTTTTCCGCAATATGCCGATGGCAGTGATATTTGCGGAGGCCCCTATTGGGGTGAGGTTCCCGCCCAGGGTAGCTCCTGTGAGCAGGCCGAAATAGAACACATAGGGCTCAGCCCCCATAAGGGCGGCTATGCCCTGGACCACCGGCAGCATGGTGGCCACATAGGGGATATTGTCTATAAAGGCGCTTAGAATCACCGACACCGCCACGATGAGGGTATATAGCAGGAAGGGACTGTCTCCCGCCAGGTCATAAAAGATGCCGGCGGCAGCGTCGATAACCCCGGCGGAGCGTATGCCTTCGATAACCATGAACAGGCCGAAGAGCAGCAGCAGCGTCTCCTTATCCAGTTCCCGCAGCACCATCTTCAATGGCAGGACGCCCTTAGTCTTTATGCAGGCCCTCACCAGTCCCACCAGACACAGCAGCATGCAGCTGAGGCCGCTGCGAAGATTATATACCGCCAGAAGGAAGGGGTCCTCCGGCGCAGGCAGGAAGGACACGATTATAAGCAGCAGCACCGTGGCTATCATCAGGTAGCTGGGGAAAAGGTCCTCCACCTCCGTCTCCACCCTGGCGCTGATAGGGGCCTTGTCATGGCGGAAGAGGAACATCAGCACGAACGCCGAGACAAGAGCCCCCAGCTCCACGCCCCAGAATATGCCCGGCCTGCCCAGCATCCAGAAGAAGTTCATAAAGTTCATCCCGGCAAAGCCGCCCAGCAGCATGCTGGTGGTGTCCCCCACCATGGTGGCGGCTCCCTGGAGATTGGAGGAGACGGCAATGGCTATGAGCACCGGCACCGGGGATACCTTCAGTTTCCTTGATATGGCCAGGCCCACCGGGGCCACCATCAGCACCGTAGCCACATTATCCACAAAGGCGCTTATCACTCCGGCAAATACCGCCAGAGCCGTCACGGCCCACATTACGTTGGGGGTCTTTGTCATCATAATCTCTGCCAGGCGGGCGGGCATTTTACTCTCGATAAACAGGCTCACCAGACCCATGGTGGCAGCTATCATCATAAGTACATTGTAATCAACGGCCGACAGAGCAGATAGGACATCCATGGAGAACAGCCCCAGATATCCCATCACAATGAATATCACGGCAGAACTGAGGGCTATCCACGGCCTCCATGCCTGGAAGGCAAGCATTAGGATATAGGTCAA
>CALXGF010000107.1 GCA_944387735.1 uncultured Oscillospiraceae bacterium | reverse complement strand
AGCTTTGAGACATGCCGGCTCAGCACTTTGGGTCTGTAGAGTTCGTAGCTCTCGCTGAGTTTTTCCCTCAGAGCCTTGGAGAGATTGCTCATCTCGCCAAAGTCTCTCGCTCCCCGGCTCAGCCACTGGAAGACCTGTCCGGCCCTGAACTTTTGCTCCCCCAGGGCGGCAAACTCCGCCTCTATCTCTTGAGGGAGCATGGACAAAATATCTTTTCCCATCAGTTTTTCCTTACCAGCCTTGCGGCAAAAAAGCCGTCGGTCCCATCCACATTTGGCCAGAACGTATACATGCCCTCAAATTTCCTGCCGAACAGGGAGAAGGAGTCAAGGCGAAAGTCCGGCCTATGATTTAAAAATTCCCGGACAACCGCTTCATTTTCCTCTTCAAAAATCGTGCAGGTGGAATATAAAAGAGTACCGCCGGGCTTTACAAAATCCGCAAGGTTAAAAATTATATCTCTCTGTATCCGGGGCAAGCCCCTAAGGCTGGCCCTGTCCTTATAGCGTATCTCCGGCTTCTTGCCTATTACGCCGAAGCCTGAACAGGGCACATCCCCTATGACCAGGTCAAAACGGTCGTTGAGCTTTTCCTCCGGCTCCCTGGCGTCGCCGCAGGCAGTGCTTATGATATCTATACCAAGGCGCTGCGCTCCCCTGCTCACCAGACTCAGCTTTTTCCCGTGGATGTCCCTGGCCAGTATGCTGCCCTTGTTCTCCATGGTTATGGCGGCGGCAAAAGATTTGCCTCCGGGACAGGCGCAGGCATCCAGCACAGACATCCCCGGTCTGGGCGAGCCTATCTCTACCGCCAGTCTGGCAGCCCTGTCCTGAACATAGAACAGGCCCTCTTCATAGCCCGGCAGCTCCGCAGCATTTCCTCCTTGCAGCTCTATGCAGCCGGGCAGCTCCTGGAACTCCCGGTGGGGAATCTCCACTCTGTCCAGAGCGCGGGTATAGTCGCCGCTGCTCACTCTCAGCCGGTTCACCTGAATGGTAAGCTTCCCCGGTTGGTTGTTTGCCTTAAAAAAGGCTTCGGCAAACTCATAGCCCTTTTTGTCTATAAGATACTCCGCCAGCCATGGGGGGTGGCTGTATTTGATGCTAAGGTAATCCGCTCCCCCCTCTCCCGGTATTGCCGGCAGACTGGAAGAGTTTTCAGATATCCTTCTCAGCACGGCGTTGACCAGGCCGGAGGCTCTGGCATATCCGCAGGACTTGCAGAGGGCTACGCTCTCGCTCACCGCAGCCCGGTGTGGTATCTTATCCATAAAAAGCAGCTGGTAAGCTCCAAGGCGCAGTATATCTCTCAGCTTAGGCTCCAGCTTGACGCTGCTGTAGTAATCAATGTAATAGTCGCAGAGGCTGCTGTTTTGCAGCACGCCCAGACATAGCCTGGCCGTCAGCGCCGCATCCCGCCGCTCCAGGCGGTATTTTTTTATTATGCTGTCTATCCCGGCGCCAGACCAGGCCCCGTCCCTTCTGTACCTCTCCAGACACATAAGGGCAGCATACCTGGCCCCGCAGTTTTCAGTCTCTCTCATCTTTACCTCAGGGTGCAGGCTTTATGGGATGTCCCCTTAAAAAGTCCGCAGCCTTCATCCTCTTTTTTCCCGGCGCCTGCAGTTGGGTTATAAGTATAGTCTCCCCATCGGCGCAGGCCACCTCTATTCCTCTTTCACCGGCGCTGATTATCTGCCCCGGTTTTTTATCCGTTTTGTTTTTGGTATACTCTGCGGCAAATACCCGGTAGGTCTTTCCGTCCATCTCCATTGTGGCCACCGGCCATGGCTGGAGACCATATATCCATTTGACCACGGAGCGGGGGCTTTTGTTCCAGTCTATAGGTGAAAGGCTCTTGTCCAGCTGGGAGACATAGCTGGCCTTGGAATGGTCCTGGGGAGTTCTGGGGGCTATACCCTTTTCTATGTCCCTCAGGGTCTTTACCAGCAGCTCTGCGCCCAGGAGCTTGAGGCGGTCAAAAAGCTCCCCGGAAGTCTCAAACTCGCCGATCTCCGTCTCGGCAGTATATATGACGTCTCCGGTGTCCATCTCACTGGCCAGGTACATTGTACTGACGCCGGTGACTTTATCCCCGTTGAGGACGGCCCACTGTATGGGAGCTGCTCCCCGGTACTTTGGAAGCAGAGAGCCGTGGACGTTTATGGCCCCGTATTTCGGCAGGGCCAATATCTCCTCCGGCAGGATGCGGCCATAGGCCACCACCACCAGGATATCAGGAGCCAGAGCCTTTATCTGCTCCAGCGCCGTGCCATCCCGCATTTTTACAGGCTGGAACACCGGCAATCCATGGGCCAAAGCCAACTCCTTCACCGGGGAGAAGCTCAGCTCCATGCCCCGGCCTTTGGGCTTATCCGGCTGGGTAAAAACGCCAACCACGTTGAAGTTCTCATCTATAAGTTTTTTAAGGGATGCCTCCGCAAAATCCGGAGTGCCCATAAATACTATACGCATATCAGTCCTCTTGCTGGTATTCTCCGCTCTCCAGCTCCTCCTCGGTAAGCATCCTGTCGCATATATCGGTAAAGAGTATGCCGTCAAGGTGATCCAGCTCATGGCAGAAGCAGCGGCCGGTTAACCCGGTGCCCTCCACTTCAAACCACTCTCCGTTTCTATTCTGGGCCCTTACTTTGACACGGAAAGGACGCTTCACCAGGCCGAACTCCCCAGGTACGCTGAGGCAGCCCTCCGGACCGTACTGCTCGCCGGAGCGCTCGATTATTTCAGGATTTATAAGCTCGATTATATATTCGTCCTCGCCTTCCGGCACATTGGTCTCCAGCACAATGACCGCCCTGCGCAGGACCCCAACCTGGGGAGCGGCCAGACCCACGCCGTTTTCGGTTGCCAGGGTCTCGGCCATATCGTCCAGCAAAGTGTGGAGCCTCTCATTAAACTCAGTGACCGGACGGGAGTGCTTGGAAAGCGTCGCCTCGCCCTTAACAAGAATATTTCTCCTAGCCATTGTATCTCTCCGATCTACCGGCAAAGCCGGATAAAATTCTAATCTACCGGGTCGTTATCGCCATATACGGAAACGTCGCTAAAGCGCTTATCCGTACTGCATAGTATTATTATCTGGGACAGCTGAGCTCTCAGACCTGCGCCGGGAGGCGCGGCCACGGTTACCCTATAGCGGTAGCGATTATTCACTTTCACCACCGGAAGAGGGCTTGGACCCAGTATCAGCGCCCTGCCTTTATTTCCCGCCACATCGTCAAGCCAGGCTTTAATATACCGGCCGGCGGCAATCACATGTTCTTCCACTTGCCCTGATATGCTCACTGCAAAAAGTTCTGTAAAGGGGGGCAGTCTTTGAAGTCTGCGCAGCTCAAGCTCCGACTTATAAAAGTCCAAGTAATTCTGTCGAGCCGCCTGTTTTATGGTCTCGTTTTCCGGAGTATAGGTCTGGATGATGGCACGTCCCGGTTTTGAACCCCTTCCGCTTCTTCCTACAACCTGCGTGAGCAAAGAAAACGAGCGTTCACCAGCTTTATAATTGCCGGCATATAGGCTCTGGTCCGCAGATATCACGCCCACAAGAGTGACATTTTCAAAGTTCAGACCCTTTGTCACCATCTGAGTACCCACCATGATGGGGATGCGCTCTCGTCTGAAGCGTTCAAAAAGCTCCTCATGGGAGCCCACCGGAGTCACCGAGTCCGTATCCATACGCATGACTTCCACTCCGGGAAAGAGCCGGTTTATCTCCTGCTCTATCATCTGGGTACCTGCGCCAATGTAATTGAGCGTGCCGCCGCAGTCCGGGCAGGCTGAATCAACCCAGCGGGAAAAGCCGCAATAGTGACACATTAGGCGCCGGTTATTGCTGTGATAGGTCAAAGATACGCTGCATCTGGGACATTTATAAGTGTAGCCGCACTCGCCGCAGCTTATGAGCTTGTTTGCTCCGCGGCGGTTTATGAACAGAATACTCTGTTCTCCTCTGGATATATTCTCTTGCAGCTCGTCTCTCAGGCGCTTGCTGATATTGCCGCCGTTTCCACGGCGCAGCTCACGCTTCATATCCACTATCTCCACTTCCGGGAGCTGCATGTCGTTATATCTTTTTTCCAGCTCAAAGTAGGCATAGGCGCCGCTTTTAGCCTTATACATGCTCACGATATCCGGCGTGGCGGAACCGAGCAGCAGCAGGGCGCCGGCTCCGGCACAGCGATATTTAGCTATATCCCTGGCGTTATAGCGGGGGCTGTTCTCTGACTTATAGGTCTCCTCCTGCTCTTCGTCTATTATGATTATTCCAAGATTCTCCGCAGGAGCAAACACGGCGCTCCTTGTACCTATTGCGAGCCTGGCCTTACCGGCCTTGATTCGCTTCCACTCGTCATAGCGTTCGCCCAGGGAGAGGCTGCTATGGAGTACCGCCACATCGTCCCCAAAATGGGAGGAAAAGGTCTCTATCATTTGAGGTGTCAGCGCAATCTCCGGTACCAGTAAAATGGCGCTTTTTCCTCGTTTCAGCTGCTCCATGATTAGGTGGATGTACACGCTGGTCTTGCCGCTGCCGGTAACGCCGAAAAGCAGAGCAACTCCGCTTTTTCCGGAACAGGCAAGGGCATTAATCCCATTGAAAACCTGTTCCTGCCGGCTGTTAAGTACTGGGAGGGCCTCCGGCTCTCCCAGATGTATCTCCGGTCTTCGATAGGCTTCCCTGAAATACAGCTCCACAAGCCCGGCTTTTTGCAGGGCCTTCAGGCTGGGGCGGGACGCCCCGGTGTATTGCAGCAGCTCCCTGCTGGGCAGAGATTCAAAGCTGCACAACAGTTCCAAAATGTTTGCCTGCTGCGGCGACCTGACTCTCTTATTGGAAGCTACTGCAGAGGCATCCTCCGGCGGCAGGCAAAGCCTGGCCATCTCCAAAGTTTTATCCCCTACCCGGCGGCGGCCCTCGCCGTCAAACCACAGCCCGGCAGGAAGCATAGCCTTGGCTGCGTCAAACACTGAACAGAAAAAACGCTCCCGCATGAAGAGTGCCATTTTTATCTGCTCAGGCGTCAGTACAGGCTTTTCATCCAGCACGGCTGTGACTGACTTCAGTTTGTCGAAATTGCTGTGGTCGCTGACAGCAAGGATGATTCCCTCGCTGCGCCGGTTGCCCCGTGTAAATGGCACATACACTCTTGCGCCCGGCAGAGCTTTTTCTTGCAGTTCTTCCGGTATAAGATAGTCGTATGGCCGGTCAACCCAGTATTTTGCGGCGGCGACAGCCACCTTTGCTACACGTCCGGGCATAAAAGCTCCTCCTGGCCTGAAGGGACTGAACTATTGCTCAATGCTCGTCGATACTCAGCTTGCCGGTGTAGACCTCGTCTATTGCGATGGACACTGCCTTCTTGTCCAGCGGTATCTGCTTCTCCTCCGCCTCGGCGGAGATAGTGCGTGCCCTTCTGGCTACCAGGTTCACAAGCTGATAACGGCTGCCGATCTTGTCTACCAGGTCGGCTACGGGGGGATAAAGCATCATAACAATTCTCCAATCTGCCGCTTATGGCTGCGGCAAGCCAAATGTACTTTTTTATTTCAAATAATCCATTCTGTCCGCAGCCCTGCAATGCTCCGCAAGCATTATCGCAGCCAGTTCCCCGGCCGCCCGTTCTGCGTCGTCATTTATGATAATGTAATCGTAAAAGTTTGCCTCTCTGTACTCCTGGCGTGCCCGGATAAGCCTGGCCTCTATTGCTCTGGGAGTATCCGTACCCCGGCCCTTGAGCCTCCGCTCCAGCTCCTCCAGCGAAGGGGGGATAATGAATATCTTCACTGCATCCGGCTTTTTTTCGTTTACCTGTCTGGCGCCCTGGACCTCAATATCCAGAATGACGTTAAGACCCGCGTCCAGCTTTTCCTCAACATAGGCTCTCGGCGTGCCGTAGGAGTTGGCTACATATTCGGCGTGCTCCAGCAGCTCGTCATTTTCCACCATTTCCTTAAACCTGTCAAGGTCAACAAAGAAATATTCTCTGCCGTCCACCTCCCCCGGCCTCGGTTTACGAGTTGTAACGGATGTGGAAAAACACACGTCGTCCCTGCCTTCCATGGCCTTAAATACTACGGTACTTTTTCCTGCCCCGGAGGGCCCTGAAATGACAAATAGCTTACCTTTCTCTTTCATTGTTTTCCCCCTCTGTTATTTCTTTGCACCTGTCCGCTATCACGTCCGGCGTCAGCGCCGAGAGTACCACGTTACCGCTGTCCATTACGATGACCGCTTTTGTACTCCTGCCGAAGGAGGCGTCTATCAACAGGCCCTTTTCCCTTGTCTCTTGTATCATTCTCTTTATGGGGGCAGACTCAGGGCTGACTATTGAAACTATCTTTCCCGCAGAAACAAGATTTCCAAATCCAATACTCACAAGTTTCATACGGCGCCGCCTATTCTATATTCTGTATCTGCTCTCTGATCTTTTCTATCTCGGATTTCAAATCCACAACCACATGGGATATATGGGAGTTCTGACACTTTGAGCCTATGGTATTGGCCTCACGGTTGAATTCCTGAATAAGAAAGTCTATCTTCCGTCCGGTGGGCGAATCTCCGGAAATCATCGTTTTTAGCTGGGACATGTGGCTACGCAGCCTCACAGTCTCCTCATCCACGGCAATTCGGTCTGCAAAGATCGCAGCCTCTGCCAGTATACGGTTTTCGTCTATCCCGGCGGTTCCAAGCACTTCTGCCATTTTGCTCTCCAGCCTGGCCCTGTAATCGGCCAGGGTCTTGGGGCTCTCCTGTTCCACAATGCTCACCAGGGAGTCGATGGTCCCCAGCTTGGATAGCACGTCGTCCCGGAGCTTTTCTCCCTCCCGCAGACGCATGGCGTCAAAGTCCTTCAGGGCCTCCTCGGCTATCGCCACTATTCCGGCAGTGATCGCCTCGGCATCCAGGTCCTTTTTCTCCACGGACAGCACGTCCGGAAAGCGGCAAATGCTCATTGCCGCCATGTCGTTCGGCAGGCCATAGTCCCGGGCAATGCTGTTTATTGCGTCTATATAGCCTTTCAGCAGCGGCTCGTTTATCTTCACCGTCATATCTCCGGCAGAGGAGGAATCCACGCTCACAAACACATCTACCTTGCCCCGGCTGATATGCCGCTGCACAGCGGCTTTGACGCCGTCTTCCGCAAACAGAAAGCTCCTGGGCAGACGCACCGAGGTGTCCAGATATCTGTTGTTCACACTCTTGAGTTCAACACTTATCTCCAGCCCCTCCACGGAGCCCTTGGCCCCGCCGTAGCCGGTCATGCTTTTTATCATGGTTTGTCCTCCGTTCCAACCAGCCGGACTATATCGAAGCTGATCTCCTTATCCTTGTCCTTTTTCAGACGCTGACTCATAACCACTATGGCTGCGCCCAACACCAGCCCGACAAAAGCCGCTCCAACACAAAGTCCCTCCGAAGCTCCCGCCAGATAAGCCAGCACATAGCCCAAAACTGTCAGGACCATTGGGAACACATAAACCAGCAAAGCTGCCTTATATATGGCTGAGGACTTGCTCTGGATTATCACCCGCTGACCGGGCTTTGCTCCTGCCAGATTCCTGGCCGCTGTTTTCAACTGGCTTTGGAATATGCAGCTCTCACAGCTGCCGCAGTTCCCGCCGCAGGCTGTGGTCCTGGCCACCGCCACTTCAGCCATGTTGTCCGGCAGGAGCTTTGTAACTACCGCATCTTGTGTCATCCGCTCACCTTTCTTATCTCAATGGATACGCTGTATTCACCCAGGGCTCCCACATCGGTAAAGCCGTCAATATATATCTTGACCGGGGCCATATAGGTGCCCGTAGACTCGTCAAAGTCCGCAAGGTCTGCAACGGCTCTGATATTTTCCGCCTTTACCTGGGACAGTATCTCCTCCTTGCCCCGTAGCTTTACATTGAGGCTCTCGGAAAGGACTGTGGCATCATAGCCGGCGGTATTGTTTATATA
>CALXGF010000106.1 GCA_944387735.1 uncultured Oscillospiraceae bacterium | reverse complement strand
TGATATTCTCCCATGACGACTGGGGCGCAAAGGAAACCCTGTTCATGAAACCGGAGATGTGGCGGGAATTCTTCAAGGAACCCTACCGGCGTTTTTACGGCTACATCCGCTCCAGGGGCGTCATAGCTCTGCACCATGCCGACTCCTACCTGGTCCCCATTGTGGAGGACATGGCGGAGATAGGCATACAGGTCTGGCAGGGCGTGCTGCCCGATAACAACATCCCCGCTCTTCAGCGGCAGCTGAAGGGGCGCATGGTGCTTATGGGAGGCATAGGCGCCGCTATTGACCGGCAGGATGCCTCCGAAGAGGAGATACGCAGCTATGTAAGCCACACTCTGAGAGCCTGCTGCCCCGGCGGACATTTTATTCCCAGCATAACCTACGGCCTTGCCGGAACAGTTTTCCCCCACGTGGACCCCATTATCGACGACGAGATAGATAAATACAACTCAGTGCTCCACATGCCCGCCGTGGACGTACCCCCTCTGCCCCGGCGCATTACGGCCGTCAAGGCTAGCTTGTCGGTCAAAGCTCCGGAGGAGAATGAGGGCGGTCTGATTTCGCAGTTGTCTCAGGCCCTGTGCCGGGGGCAGCGGAAGAAAGTGCTGGAGCTCTGCCGCCAGGGACTGGTCCAGGGCCTTGATGCCGCACAGCTTTTAAACGACGGCCTGGTAGCCGGTATGAGCAAGCTGGGGGACGACTTTACCGCCGGCAGAGCTTTCGTGCCTGAGATGCTTATGGCCGCACGCTGCATGGCGGCGGCTACCGAGCTTTTAAAACCTAGGCTTATCAGCGGCGGCAAAAAGGCCGCCGGCCGTGTAGTTTTGGGCACGGTAAAGGGAGACATGCACGACATCGGTAAAAACCTGGTGAAGATAATGATGGAGGGCAGCGGCCTGGAAGTTGTTGACCTGGGCGTGGATGTGAGCCCCGAGGACTTTGTCCGCACTGCTATCGAGAAAAATTGCCGCATTATTGCCTGCTCCTCCCTGCTAACCACTACTATGGCCGAGATGCGCCGGGTTGTGAAGCTGGCGGAGGAACAGGGCATTAGAGACAAGGTGAAGATAATGGTGGGCGGCGCCCCAATTAGCCAAAGCTTCTGTGACGAGATTGGCGCCGACGCCTACACCGTGGACGCCGGTCAAGCCGCAAGAGTCGCCGTCAGTCTTTTGGAGGGGGCCTAGATTTCCCTGCTTTTACCCGACTGCCGATCATCTGTACATATTTGGGATTGGCAGACGGTAAATATATCGCTTCCCCCATTTTGGTGAAGCGTCAGTCAAACGCAAAAACAATATCAATGTGTGAAAGGAAGGTTTTTTATGGCACGGAAAAAAGTTGATTCAAGTGTAGAAAAGGCCGCCGTCAACAAGGCGGCAGACTCCTCTGTGGAAAAAAAGGCCGAGCTTTCTGCTACAATTGCGCCTAGCGAAATAAAGATAGAGCCCGCCGCTGAGAAGAAGGCAAAGTCTGCGGAGAAGAAGCCCGCTGCAAAGAAGAAGGCTGCTACTGCTGATAAGAAGGCTGAGCCAGTGGTAGAAAAGACACCCGCCCCCGCCAAGAAAGAGGCGGAGGTTGTGGTGGAAAAGAAGCCCGCCCCAGCTGAGAAAAAGGCGGAGGTTGTGGTGGAAAAGAAGCCCGCCCCAGCAAAGAAGAAGTCTGATACCGTGGCGGAGAAGAAGCCTGCTCCTGCAAAGAGAAAGTCTGCTCCCGCTGAGAAGAAGCCAGCCCCGGTAAAGAAGAAGGCTGAGACCTCCGAGAAGAAGCTAAAGCCCGTGGTTGAGGCCGCCACCGCAGTTGAGGCCGCCCCTGTGGTTGAGGCCGCCCCCGTGGTTGAGGCCGCTCCTGTGGTTGAAGCCGCCCCTGTGGTTGAAGCCGCCCCCGTGGTTGAGGCCGCCCCTGTGGTTGATGAGGTATCGCCTGTTGTTGAGGAGGCTGCGCCTGTGTTTGATCTTTCAACTCTGCCTCGCAGGAGCGTGGCTTTTATAGGTTCCGAGTGTCATCCCTTTGTAAAGACCGGCGGTCTGGGAGATGTGATGTACGCGCTGCCCAGGGAACTGGTGAAGCTCAACTGCGATGTTCGGGTAATCCTGCCCCGCTATGCCTGCATACCTCAACAGTATCAGGACAAGATGGTATACCGGGGCGAGTTCTATATGGACTTGGGCAGCACCGGCCGCAACTACTATGTGGGCATAATGGAGTATGTCAGCGACGGCGTGGTCTACGACTTTATAGACAACCAGGAGTTCTTTACCTCCGGCAATCCCTATACTAATCTGGTGGACGACATCCCCAAGTACTGCTTTTTCAGCAAAGCCGCTCTGGCTGCCCTCAATTTCATGAACTGGATACCGGACATCATCCACTGCCACGACTGGCAGGCCGGACTTGTGCCTGTGTATCTGCGCACTCTGTTCAAGGATACCCCCGTGGGACGGGCCCGGTCTATACTCACCATACATAATCTCCGCTTCCAGGGTATATTCAACATTCCCACTATAAAATACTGGTCCGGCTTGCCCGACTCCGTGTTCAACATGGGCGCATTGCAGCAGGACTATGTAAATGCCAATATGCTCAAGGGCGGCCTGGCTTATGCCGACCGCATCACCACAGTCAGCGGCACCTATGCCTGGGAGATACAGACTCCGGAGTACGGCGAGCGTCTGGAAGACCATCTGCGCTACCACAGCGGCAAACTGAGGGGCATAGTCAACGGTATTGACTACGACATGTGGAACCCGGAGACCGACCCCGCCCTGGCGGAAAATTACGGTCTGGGTAATGTCTTGGAACACAAAATGGCAAACAAGCTGGCTCTGCAGCGTGAACTGGGTCTTGAGGAGGACGAGAGCAAGTTCGTTATCGGCCTTATCTCCCGCCTCACCAACCAGAAGGGTCTGGATCTGGTGAGCTCTATTATTCCTCAGGTGCTGGACGGAAACACCCAGGTGGTGGTCCTTGGAACCGGCGATGCCCAGTACGAGGATACTTTCCGTTACTACGAAGGGGCTTACAAGGGCACCTTCAGCGCCTGCATACAGTATGACGAGGGCAGGGCTCACCGCATCTACGCCGGTTCCGACGCTCTGTTGGTTCCCTCCCGTTTTGAGCCCTGCGGCCTGACCCAGCTTAACGCCATGCACTACGGCACTTTGCCCATCGTCCGGGAGACCGGCGGTCTGAAGGATACCGTGCAGCCCTACAACGATTTCACCGGCGAGGGCAACGGCTTTACCTTCGACCGCTATGACGCCGGCCTGCTGCTGGACGCCATCAACCGGGCCAAGACCGTATACTTTACCAACCGTTACCACTGGGACGAGGTGGTGCAGCGGGATATGGCCAAGGATGTATCCTGGGCCAACTCCGCACGGCAATACAAGGATCTGTACCTGGAGCTGACCCAGTGGTAAGTCGCCGTCTTTTTTAAAGATTTTATAGCTGTTTTAAAGTCCGGCAACCAATGGTTGCCGGACTTTAACCGTTGATTGCTTGCAATGCAACCGTACATTATGCTAGTATCTGTTTATCTGAACCCTATCAGAAAGGCGGTACAAAGCATGAATCTGTCTGACAGAATACAGAATCTGAGAAAGCTCAAGGGCCTGTCCCAGGAGGAGCTGGCGGAAGCTCTTGGAGTTTCCCGACAGGCGGTCTCCAAGTGGGAGAGCGGTCAGAGCAGCCCGGATCTGGACAAAATCGTCCAGATCAGCGAATATTTCGGCGTCAGCACCGACCACCTGCTGAAAGGCGCTGAGCTTCCTAATGCGGACAACGACGGTCTGAACACGGCCTTCATCTTCAATGCAGTGGCCACAGCCTTTGACCTGCTGTCCATCGTGCTGTCCGCTTTTATCTGGTACGAGACTCAGGAGGTCGGGGCCCTGATAGCGGGATTCGTATTTATAATTTTCGGTCTTATGCTCCATGTAATAGGCTCCCAATGGGCAAAGGGCAGAGCCGGGCTTTCTCTCAAGCTCCGATTCTGGAAGATAAACATATGGCTGGTCCTCTTCCTGCCAATGTCCCTGGTCTACAATATTCTTGCCCTGAGCTGGCCTGCCCCATACCCGCTGATAGCAATGAACCGTCTCATCCCCTATGCTCTTTTCTGGCTGCTGTACCTGGGACTGAGTACGGCTGTCACACTGAAATGTATAAAAAAAGAACGCACCCTGACATAATGCTGTCTTCAAAAATACTGCCGTACCGATTCTCGGTACGGCAGTATTTTTATTCATATCGCATAGATATCAGGCTCTGGCCACTCCGCTGTCCTTGGCGGCTTTATATACGGCGGCGGCCACGGCCTCCCGCACTCTGGGGTCGAAGGCCAGGGGCAGGATA
>CALXGF010000105.1 GCA_944387735.1 uncultured Oscillospiraceae bacterium | reverse complement strand
AAGGGTATTTTTCAGAACCATACCTTTGGGCAGGAAGAAGGGGAAGCCGGGGCCCTCATCGGTGAGCATGAACAGGCCCAGCTCCTTGCCCAGCTTCCGGTGATCCCGGCGCTTGGCCTCCTCAATGCGCTGGAGGTAAGCGTCCAGCTCTTCCTTCTTGGGGAAGGCCACGCCGTAGATGCGCTGGAGGGTCTGACGGTTGGAGTCGCCCCGCCAGTAGGCGCTGTTGCAGGCGGTGAGTTTTATGGCGTTGCCCTTGACTCTGCCGGTGGAATCCAGGTGGGGACCGGCGCACAGGTCGGTAAACTCGCCCTGGCGGTAAAAGCTGATATGGGCGTCCTCAGGCAGGTCGTTAATGAGCTCCACCTTATATGGCTCGCCCTTCTCCTCCATAAACTTCAGCGCCTCTTCCCTGGGCAGCTCAAAGCGTTCCAGCTTCAGCTTCTCCTTGCAGATCTTCCGCATCTCCGCCTCGATGTTCTCCATTATCTCGGGAGTGAAGGGGAAGGGGGAGTCCATATCATAGTAAAAGCCGTTGTCTATGGAGGGGCCTATGGCCAGCTTCACCTCCGGGTACAGACGCTTTACGGCCTGGGCCAGAATGTGGGAGCAGGTGTGCCAATAGGTGCGGCGGTATTCCTCGTTTTCAAAACTGAACTTGTTTTCGTCCATCGTAATTGTCCTCCTTATAAAAAGATAAGCACCCTCGGCAAATGCCAAGGGTGCGTAATGCACGGTTCCACCTTGATTTTTAACTCGCAGCACTGTAACGCATGCCAGACGGGCGGACTTAGTATGCTCGTCCGCCGGCTCGGGAGCGGTAGCTTGGACGCCTATCCGGGGCAGCTTGCAGCCTGGGCCGCCCTCTCTGTGCGTATTCGGTATCCGCTTTCTCCGTCACAGCCGTTCTGATTATTCTCAACTCTGTAATAATATCACCGGCTTTTGACTATGTCAATGGCTTTTGGCCGGGATACGGGGGCGTTCATCATAATTTTACCTTTGGCAGGTTCCATTTATACACCGTGGCAAGTATTCTGAGAGCAAAGATGAGGGCCATGGCCGCCAGGGCCGATACCACCTCGTGGACCCCCAGGCGCAGCAGCACATAATACAGCAGAGCCCCGCTCATGGAGGCCACGGCATAGATGCGCTTTCTCAGCACGGCGGGCATGGTATTTGTAAGCACGTCCCGGAGCATGCCGCCCCCCACGCCGGTGGTCATTCCCAGCAGCACCAGCAGCACGGGATTGTCCATGCCGCACTGGTCTATGGACATGTTCACGCCGGACACGGTGAACACCGCCAGGCCCAGAGCGTCGAAGACATTGTTTATGCTGTCCAGCTTGGCCTTGTGGTGCTGGTAGCTCTCCCGGCGCTTGTAGGCGTCCAGGAAAACTATGAGGGCCGTCACCAAGGCCACGCAGATATAAGTAAAGCTGGTAAACATCCTGGGCGGAAGATAGCCCAGCATCATGTCCCTGATGACGCCGCCCCCCAGAGCGGTGACCACAGCCAGGAACAGCACGCCGAAGACGTCCGCCCCCTTGTCTATGGCGGGCATGGCTCCGCAGACGGCGAAAGCCGCTATGCCCACCAGCTCAACTGCTTCTATGTAACTCATACGTTGAAACGGAAGAGGGTCACGTCCCCGTCGTTCATCACATAGTCCTTGCCCTCGCTGCGGACAAGGCCCTTCTCCTTTGCAGCGGCCATGCTGCCGCAGGCCTCCAGGTCCTTGAAGGCCACAATCTCCGCCCGGATGAAGCCCCTCTCAAAGTCGGAATGTATCTTGCCGGCGGCCTGAGGGGCCTTGGTGCCCTTCTTTATGGTCCAGGCCCTGCACTCGTCGCTGCCGCAGGTGAGGAAGGAAATGAGCCCCAGCAGGGAGTAGGAGCATTTTATCATCCTGTCCAGGCCGGACTCCTTCAGCCCCAGTTCCTCCAGGAACATCTGCCGGTCCTCCGCATCCAGCTGAGCTATCTCCTCTTCCACTTTGGCGCAGATTGGCAGCACCTGGGCCTTCTCCGCCCCGGCTATCTCCGCCACCGCCTGGTAGTAGGGATTGGCCTCATAATTGGCTATGCCCTCTTCGTCCATATTGGCGGCATAGATAACGGGCTTTATGGTCAGCAGATCGGAGGTCATTATAAGTTCCATGTCCTCCTTGTCGCAGTCAAAGCTCCGGGCGCTCTTACCCTCGTTCAGATGGTCCCGCAGGGCCTTGAAGACCTCCTCCTCGTGAAGAAACTTCTTGTCCCCCTTGGCGGCCTTTGCGGCCTTGTCTATGCGCCGCTCCACCATCTCCAAATCGGCCATGATCAGCTCCAGGTCGATTATCTCAATATCCCTCTTGGGGTCGGTGCTGCCTTCCACATGTATGACGTTCTCGTCGTCAAAGCAGCGCACCACATGGATTATGGCGTCGGTGGAGCGGATGTTGCCCAGGAACTTGTTCCCCAGGCCCTCGCCCTTGGAGGCTCCCTTCACCAGACCTGCAATGTCCACAAACTCGATGACGGCGGGAGTGTACTTCTTGGGCTCATAGAGCTTTGCCAGATAGTCCAGCCGGGAGTCGGGCACGGTGACCATGCCCACGTTGGGCTCTATGGTGCAGAAGGGGAAGTTTGCCGCCTGGGCCCCGGCATTGGTTATGGCGTTAAAGAGGGTGGACTTGCCCACATTGGGCAGGCCGACGATACCTAATTTCATTTTATCTATGCTCCTTTTATCTGCCGCCGCAGCGGCCGCCTTTCAACATTTGCCAAGGTATTATAGCAGAAGCGGAGAAAATTCTCAATAGCTATACTCTCTTTCCATATTCTTATTTAAAACTATTTCCCCTGATTTTCTTCCAGATTTCGGCTTGTTTTGACTGCGGTGCTGGTTTATACTGGATCTATGAAAGGGGATGCGTCATGTGAAGCAGCTTTTGAGAGCAGGCATAAGTATGCTGGCAGTACTGGCGGCGCTGCTGGCTTTTCAACTCTTCATGCCCATTAGGGATGAAGCTGCCCCGGCCTCCCTCACCGGCAGCACCGGAGCTGAAGTTCAAGCCGTGTCCGTCACGCTGCCACCTTACACCCCTCAGCCCCTCCCCCCTACCGCCTCCCCTGTGCCGCCGCCCTTTGAAACGGAGCAGGAGCTGCAGGATTATATCTCCCTGCGTCTGGAGCAAGACGGCTACCAAGAAGTCCAGGCCGGGGACCTGGCAACTTTCTCCGCTCTGCCGGAGGGCTACTCCAAATTAGAGGGCGCCTACATGCGCCTTGACCCCGGCGGAAGCGGGACTGAGCTGTACATACAATACTGGTACAATCTGGAAGAAGACCGCATTCTATGCCTCCAGCAGAGTTTCGGCTCCGGAGACTGTCAGCAGACACAGGGAGTCGAGATACACAATCTCCAGAGCTTCCCCTACTTCGAGACCGGCAACTGGATAACTTTCCGGGCAAATTACAGCGCCATGCTGGAGGATGGCTGTGTAAACGCTCTGCTGTACAGCCCCGACCGCCTCTTACCGGAGGATGTGGAATTCATGGCCCAGATAGTCTGAGCATTTTCAAGGCCCCGGAGCCTGGCTCCGGGGCTTTTGCTTTGGTCCGTTAATTTCCGTTGCTTGCCCTTTCCCTGTCCTAGGATATATAATCGGCAGCAGGAAGGGAGTTGTTTTTTTCATGCTTAGTGACAACATAAAGAGACTGCGCAGCGCAGCAGGGCTCAGCCAGGAGGAACTGGCCCGGAAACTCCATGTGGTGAGGCAGACCGTGTCCAAGTGGGAAAAGGGTCTGTCCGTCCCGGACGCAGATATGCTCATAGCTCTCGCCCGGGCCCTGGGCAGCAGTCCGGCGGCGTTGCTGGCCCCTGAGGGAGAACAGGAGGTAGAGGCGGCTCAGGCCGATGACCTGGCCGAAAGGCTGGAGGAACTGAACGCCAAGCTGGCGGAGCAGCTGGAGAAGAACCGCCGTCTGCGCCGCGCCCTATCCATTGCCGCCCTGGCGGCGGCCTGCCTGGGTCTGCTGATACAGCTGCTGCCCCGCCCCCACGGCTTTTTCGCCGGGCTGTATCTCAGCCGGGCAGCCGGCAGCATTATCGGCGGGGCCGACGGCCCCACGGCCATTTACGTCGGCGGCTCCGGCCCCAACTGGGGCGCCCTGCTCATACTCTCCGCCCTGTTTATCCTGAGTATTCTGGGCCTTGTAAAGACCCGGCGGAGGTAAGCGCCGGAATATGCAAAAATAGCTTTCGCACAGGCTGCGAAAGCTATTTTGCTTTTACTCTGTTTTGCGGGCCTCTCAGTCCTTCTTGTCTTCAGCGGACTCGCCGCCGCTCTGCTGGGGAGCGGCAGGCTCCCGGGTCTCGGTCTTGGTCTCCTCAGCCTTGGATTCTTCGCTCTGGCTGTTCGTGGCCTTCTCGTCTTGGTCATTCTCACCCTGGGCCTGGGCCTTCTCCTCCGCATAACCGTCTATCATGGAGATCTTCCGGGCGGGGCGTTCTATAGTGTCGTCGTTCCGGGCCTCTCTGGCGGCCTTGGGGCTGATGGGCATGAACTCTCCGTGGTCAAAGTAGTAGTTGAACTCCTCGGCCTCCATGGTCTCATTCACCAGCAGATACTCGGCAATGGCTTTCAGCTGGTCGGCGTGCTGGGTGAGTATATCGGCACAGATCTCGCTGGCTTTGTCGAAGATGGCCTTCACCTCTTCGTCGATTATGCCGGCGGTCTCTTCGGAATAGCTCTTGGTCTGGCCGAAGTCTCTGCCGATGAAGATGCTGTGGCCGGAGTTGTCGTAGGAGATTGGGCCCAGGCGCTCGCTCATGCCGTATCGCATGACCATGTCCCTGGCCATGGAGCTGGCCTGATGTATATCCCCGGAGGCTCCGGTGGATATATCGTCCAAAAACAGCTTTTCCGCTATCCGGCCGCCCAGGGCCATAACGATGTTCTCAAACATCTCCGACCGGGACTTGAAGTTCTCCAGGTCCTCCTGGGGTCTGAAGAGAGTAAAGCCTCCGGCGGCGCCTCTGGGTATGATGGTTATATAGTGTACCGGGTCCACATGCTCCAGATAGCGGCCGGTAACGGCGTGGCCCGCCTCGTGATAGGCTGTGAGCTTGCGGGCCTTATCGCTCATCTTCCGGCTCTTCTTCTCCGGGCCCATCTGAACCTTCAGTATGGCCTCGTCTATATCTTCCATGTTGATGAAGCGGTGGCGGCGGCGCACGGCCAGCAATGCCGCCTCGTTCATCAGGTTCTCCAGATCGGCGCCGGCAAAGCCGGGAGTGCCCTTGGCTATGGAGTTGAGGTCCACGTCCTCCGCCAGGTGCTTGCCTCTGGAGTGTATCTTCAAAATGGCCTCGCGGCCCCGAATATCCGGCAGGCCCACATAGACCTGACGGTCAAAGCGTCCGGGCCGGAGCAGGGCGTTATCCAGGATATCCGCCCGGTTGGTGGCCGCCATGACTATTACTCCCTCGTTGCTGCCAAAGCCGTCCATCTCCACCAGCAGCTGGTTCAGGGTCTGCTCACGCTCGTCGTGGCCGCCCCCCAGGCCGCTGCCTCTCTGGCGGCCTACGGCGTCTATCTCGCCTATGAAGATGATGGCGGGGGCCACCTTCTTGGCCTGGTCGAACAAGTCCCTCACTCGGCCTGCGCCAACGCCCACGTACAACTCCACAAAGTCGGAGCCGGAGATGGACAGGAACTGGACCCCGGCCTCCCCTGCCACCGCCTTGGCCAGCAAGGTCTTGCCGGTGCCCGGAGGGCCTACCAGCAGCACGCCCTTGGGTATGCGGGCGCCCATATCCGTGTAGGCTTTGGGGTTTTTCAGAAAGTCCACTATCTCAGCCAGCTCTTCCTTCTCTTCGTCGCAGCCGGCCACATCGGCAAAGGTCTTTTTGTTTTTCTCCTCGCTGCCCAGACGGGTGCGTGCCTTGGAGAAGCGGGCCACCCCGCCGGCGCCGCCGCCGGCCTTGTTCATCATCACATACCACAGGGCCATGGCTGCGCCCATTATAATGAGATAGGGGATGAAGCTGGCCCACCAGGGCACTACAAAGCCTTCCTTATAGTCATAGTCCTCCAGTACCCCGGATTCAAGCTGCCGGGCTATAAGGTCTTTGAAATCCTCATAGAAAACGCTGAAGCTGTAGAGGTCATAGCTCATCTCCTCCACAGGGGTCACCGGGTCGTCGGTCCTCACTTTCAGCTTAATGAGGTTGCCCTCTGTTTCAAAATACTGTACCTTCTCCTCCTGGAACAGTCTGACCAGTTCGGAGTAGCTCTCTACCTTATTTCCCTCATTGTCCCCTCTCATGGTGAAGATGACCAGTATCATTATCACCATCAGCAGCACATAAAAGCCAAGGTCACGGGTCCGGTTGCGGTTCGGTTTCAAGTAAGTGTCACATCCTTTTCAGCGCTGGGATATCGTTTATCAAGAATATATTTCCGGTTTGAGAACGCCGATATACGGCAGATTTCTGTATCTCTCGTTATAGTCCAGACCATAGCCCACCACGAAGGCGTCGGGTATCTCGAAGCAGGAGTAATCGGCATAGATATCCGCCTTTCGCCGGGCCGGCTTGTCCATCAAAGTGGCAATGGTGATGGAGGCGGGCTTTCTCACCAGAAGGTACTGTTTTAAATAGCTGAGGGTAACGCCGGAGTCCAGAATGTCCTCCACGATTATCAGGTGCCTGCCCTCTATATCTTCCCCCAGGTCCTTGTTTATCTTCACCGCTCCCGTGGAACTGGTGCCGCTGTAGGAGGATACCGACATGAAGTCCATGGAGCAGCTGATGTCCACATAGCGCATCAGGTCCGCCATGAAAATGAAGCAGCCCTTCAACACTCCCACAAATATTGGGTCCTTGCCCTTAAAGTCCCTGGATATCTTCTTGCCCATATCAGAAACTTTTTTCTGGAGCTCCTCTTCGCTTATCAGTATCCGCTCTATATCATTGAGCATACATTCTTCTCCTGTCATATCTCTCTTATTTTTATACTCAATACGGCGTCTCCCGGTGCAGCCGCAGCCCTCTCGTCCAGGCACAGGCCCAGGACCGCCAATATACCTTTATCGTCTCTCAGCACCAGGCTCCTGCTGCGCCGGGCCTGGGTATACCCCGCCTCGTTGAAGAGACTTTTAAGGCTCTTGGTGCAGCCTCGGCCCGCAGGACGCAGCCTGTCCCCGTCTTTCCTGCCGGTACAATAAAGACTGGAACTTATATTCTCACATTTAAGGCGGCAAGTCTTGAACAAGCCGTTAACTTCTCCGCTTTTATCACCATATTCTGCCAAAAGCTCCAGGCCCAGCTCCGGTACGGCGGTCCACTCCCCCGCTCTCAGCTCCCGGTCCGGCAGACTTATTATCTCCGGTTCCCGGAAAAAAAGCCGCCCCTGCTCCCGGCGCAGCCTCTGTCCCGGCAAGTCCAGGTATTTAAGCTCGCTGCCCTCCAGCAGCTTGAGGGCCTGCTGCACATGCTCATAGCTCAGCCTCTCCCTGCACAGGCGGCGGATGGCCCTGGAGGCCAGGGCCCGGTGAAGCTGAGCCAGTTCCTTCAGCGGCAGGCTCTCCCCGTCGTAATGCTCCCGGATAAATTCCTCCGCCATGGAGCTCAGGCAGTCCTCGTCCTCCTCCAGGAGCTTTGAGCTCCTGGCTACGGCCAGATGCAGCTCCGGATTTATCTTACGCAGCACGGGGCTCACTTGGTGGCGGATGAGATTTCGGCTGTAATCGTCGGAGGCATTTGTGGAATCCTCCACATGGGGAATAGAGTTTTCTTCCAGATAGCCCTCTATTTCCCGGCGGCTCACGTCCAGCAAAGGTCTTATGAACCGGCCCCTGCTCCTGGGTATTCCTTTCAGGCCCAGGCTGCCTCCGCCACGGGCCAGATTAAAAATCACGGTCTCCACATTGTCGTCGGCATTGTGGGCGGTGGCTATATACTTGCAATTCAGTCTTGCCGCCGTCTCCTCCAGGAAACGGCAGCGCAGCTCCCTGGCGGCCTCTTCCGTACCCAAGCCGTGAGCTGCGGCATAGGAGGGCACGTCTCCGTGGCCCACGATACATTCTATGCTCTTTTCCCTGCACCATTCCTCCACAAAACCGGCATCCCGCAGGGCCTCCTCCCCGCGGATTCCGTGCTCATAGTGGGCGGCAACGACTTCCAGCCCCCTGCTGTATATCATATGCAGCAGGCACATTGAGTCTGCCCCGCCGGAGACGGCGCAGAGTATCTTCCCGTCCAGGGGCAGCTGCAGCTCAGTCATCCTCATCCCTGCGCTTTTCCAGCGAGCTGAAGGTGGTATACTCCGGCAGCCACAGCAGCTCCACGGTGCCGGTCTGGCCCTTGCGGTTTTTCAGTATGATGGCTTCGGCCAGATTGGGATTCTCGCTCTCTTTATTATAATACCCGTCCCTGTACAGGCCTATGACCACGTCGGCATCCTGTTCTATGGCGCCGGACTCCCGCAGGTCAGAGAGCATGGGCCGCTTGTCCTGGCGGCTCTCGTTGGCACGGGAGAGCTGGGACAGGCAGATCACCGGCACATTCAGCTCCTTTGCCATTATTTTGAGCATACGGCTGATATCGCTGACGGCCTGGGTGCGGCTCTCGTTGGACCAGCTATGCCCGCTGCCCGCCGACTGCATCAGCTGCAGATAGTCTATCACCACCAGGTCCAGGTTGGGCACCCGGCGGCATTGGGCGTTCATCTCCGACACGGTGAGGCTGGGATTGTCGTCTATACGTATATCCGTGGCGCTGATGGCCTGGGCGGCGTCGGATATCTCCCGCCACTGCTGCTCGGACAGCTGTCCCGTCAGCAGGTTCTGGGAGGGCACCAGGGAGGCCCTGGACAAGAGCCTTGTGACCAGCTGCTCCCTGGACATTTCCAGGGAAAATATGGCCACGGTCTTCTTAAGATTCATAGCCGCATGGAGGGCCAGGTTCAGGGCGATACTGGTCTTGCCCATGCCTGGGCGGGCGGCAATGAGGATGAGCTCCGACTTGTTCAGACCCAAGGTCACCCGATCCAGGTCCGGCAGACCGGTGCTTATGCCCGGTATCTTGCTTCCGGAGGCCGCAGCCTCGGACAGCTTGTCGAACACGTCCTGCACTACCGAGGACACCGGCACAAGGCCGCCCACGTTCCGGCCCTGGCGCAGGGCGTAGATGCGCCGCTCCGCCGCCTCCAGCACACTGTCGGCCTCGCCGGAGCCCTCATAGACCATGTTGTTTATCTCGTCGGCGGCCTCGCCCAGGCGGCGCAAGAGCGCCCGATCCCGGACTATGGCCGCATACTCCATAACATTGGCCGCAGTGGGGGTGACGCTCATCACCTCGGCCATGTACTTCTCGTTGCCCTCCTGGTACACGCCCCGGGTGCGCATCTGGTCCAGCACCGTCACCGGGTCGATGGTCTGGCCGTAGGAAAACATGGCATATATGGTCTCATATATGTCCCGGTTCAGCTTTATATAAAACTCGTCGGCCTTCAGCTTTTCCAGAACCTCCGGTATGCACCGGGGATCGATGAGCATGGAGCCTATCACCGCCTGCTCCGCCGGGGCGGAGTGGGGCGTTTTTCTGCCTAGCAGTTCGTCCATAGACTAAACCTCTGTAAAAAACCTGCGCTAAAGCCCCAGGATCTTCTGGGGCTTGGTCTTCCTGTTACTTATCCTCTATCACCAGCAGGTTGATGCTGCCGCTGATCTCATAGCCCATCTTTGCCTTCACGGTGTAGCTGCCGAAGGTCTTGATAGGCTCGGCCTGGACTATCTTGTTCTTCTCTATCTCTATGCCGAACTGCTCCTTCAGCGCAGAGCTTATCTCCTGGGAGGTGACGGCGCCGAAGAGCTTGCCGCCGTTTCCCGCCTTGGCCTTAATAACTACCTGGATGCCGGTGAGCTTCTGGGCGTTTTCCTGGGCCAGAGCCTTCTCCTTGGCAATTTGGGCGGCTTTGGCCTTCTCCTTGAGCTTCAGGGCATTTATATTGTCGACGGTGGCCTCGCTGGCCAGCTTCCGTGGCAGCAGGTAGTTGCGGGCGTAGCCGTCGGAGACTTCCTTCATCTCGCCCTTTTTCCCCTGGCCCTTTACATCAACATTAAAGATTACTTTCATTTCCTTCTCCTTTCCCCCGGACCCTGTGGGTCCGCTACGGGTCCTTTATCCTTCGGCAAAATATTCGTCTATGGCGGAGTAAACTCTGTTCAGCGCCTCTTCCTGGCCGCAGTCGTCAAACTGCGCTGCGGCGGCGCTGCGGTTGCCGCCTCCTCCCAGGCGCTCCATTATAAGCTGCACGTTCAGCTCGCCTATGGAACGGGCGGAGGCAAAGGTCCTGCCTTTGGCATCCCTGGCTACTACGATAGAGGCTTCCACTCCCGATATATTCAGCAGCTCGTCCGCAGCCTGAGCCGCCACCACCCTGGTCTGGGATTCCTTGGGCGCCGCTACCGCCACCTTCCGGTAGAGCTTGGCGCTCTGCATTATCTTATATTTGGCGATGGCGTCCTCCATGCCGGTCTGTAAAAGCTTCTTTACCTCCGTGGTGTCCGCCCCGGAGCGGCGCAGCCGGGCGGCAGCGTCAAAGGTGCGCTCGCCGGTGCGTATGGCAAAGCTCTTGGTATCCAGCACTATGCCCGCCAGCAGGGCCTCCGCCTCGCATCTGAGGATGTCCGCCGGTTCCTTCAGCTCCTGGAGAAGCTCCGTCACCAGCTCGCAGGTGGAAGAGGCATAGGGCTCTACAAAACCCAAAGCGGCGTTCTGGATATAGGTTGCCGCCACTCTGTGATGATCTATCACCGCCACCCGTATGCAGGAGAGGAGCAGGTCCTTGTCCTCCACCTGCTCAGGCCGGTTTGTATCCACCACCACCAGCAGAGCGTGGCTGTCTACCTTGGCTATTGCATCCTGGGGACTTATGAAAGCTTCCCGGTATTCCGGGGCCTTGCGCACCGCATCTATAAGGGGCGTGGCGGCAGTATGGTTCATGTCAACAACGATATTGTATTTTACTCCCAGCTGCCTTGCAAAGCAGCACACGCCCACGGCGGCGCCGATGCTGTCCAAATCCCCGAAGCGGTGGCCCATCACCAGCACCTTGGAGGAATCCTTCACCAGCTCGGCCAAGGCGTTGGACATGACTCTGGACTTGACCTTGGTGCGCTTCTCCACCTCGTAGCCCCGGCCGCCGTAGAACTCAAAGCTCATACGGTTTTTGATGACGGTCTGATCGCCGCCCCGGCTCAGGGCCAGCTCCGAGGCCATATCCGCAAATTGCAGGGCCTCCCCCAGATTCTCCCCGTCTATGCCCAAACCTATGCTTATTGAAGCGTCTATGCCTGTGGGGCTCTCTACCTGATGGATATCCTCGGTTATTCTGAACTTGTCCTGGCGCAGGCGCTCCAGGTCCTGCCGCTCCATTATAAGCAGGTAGCGGTCCCGGTCATAGCGCCGGAGTATGCCGTTGAAGGTGTCGCACCACTCCTTCAGCTTGTCCTCGATAGCGTCCCGGATATCATTTTTCACGCGGTCGGTCTGGTTACGGCACATCTCCTCGAAATTGTCTATTATAACTATGCCCGCCACAGGTCTGGTGCGCTCGTACTCCTGGCGGATGTTGTCGTAGTCGGTGACATCCACCCAGTAGGTTATGCCCATGAAGGCGTTTTTATCGTCGCTCTTGTCGGAACGGATGATATTGCCGTGGAGCTGATATTTCCGGCCCCCCAGCTCCAGCAGCGTGGGGTACTGGTTCTTTCCCTCCAGCAGCCACTTTCCGGAGAACTGGGGTATCATGTCGGCGATACTGGCGTCCATGCGGGTGCCGTGCTCTCCGCACATCTCAAAAAACATGTCGTTGCCCCAGACTATCCTGGAGTCCGCCAGGCGGAACACCGCAATGGGCAGAGGGAAATTCATCAGGGTATTGTTCTTTGCGCTCTCCGTCTCATAGGTTACGGATTCTATATAGGCGGCAAGCTGCCGGGCCTTCCTGCGTCTCAGGAAAGCCGAAACGATTATCAGCAGCAATATGACCCCTGCTTCCACCGCCGCCAGCTCATACATCTTCATGAGCAGCGTGGCCACGGCAAAGGCCACCAAGGCCAACAGATGCATCGCCGAGCCGGGCTCGGCCAGGCGCCGCATATTTTTATTCATGGGGCACATCCCTTCCATGTTACTCTTATGTGATATTTCATTATAACAAAGCCGCCTATTTTTTACAACACGTAAAATACCTTGAAAGCAATAAAAATTTGCCTCGCCCAGCCCTTGAATAAATATTTCCTTGTAAATTTCAAATAATACTGAAAAAGGAGGCGCTTATGAAAGCTGTGATAATGGCCGGAGGCATGGGCAGCCGGCTGAAAGCCATAACCGGGGACAGCCCCAAGCCCATGGTGCCTCTGCTGGGCAGGCCCCTTATGGAGTACATTCTGGAGCTTTTGCGCTGCCAGGGCTTCGATGATATCTGCGCCGCCGTCCGCTACCGGGCCGGGGACATCATGGCCCACTTCGGCGACGGCAGCCGCTTCGGCCTCAGCATACAGTACCGGGTGGAGGAGGAGCCTCTGGGTACTGCCGGAGCCGTAAAAAACTGCCGGGATTTTTACGGCGACGAGGACTTTCTGGTGATAAGCGGCGACGCCGCCTGCGACTTTCAGCTCTCCCGGCTCATGGAGGAGCATAAAAAGCGGGGCGCCGCAGTTACTATGGCTTTGTACCGCCACAGCGAGCCTCTGAGCTACGGCCTGGTGGTCACCGACGGGGAGGACAGGGTCCGCAGCTTCGTGGAGAAGCCGGACTGGAGCCGGGTAGTGACGGATCTGGTTAACACCGGTATCTATGTCATATCCCCAAGAGCCATGGAGCTGGTGCCCCAGGGACGGGAATTTGACTTCGCCAAGGACCTGTTTCCTCTGCTTCTAAGCCAGGGGGAGCTGCTGCTGGGTCTTCCCATGGAGGGCTACTGGTGCGACGTGGGCAATCCCCTGTCCTATTACCGCTGCTGTGCCGATGCCCTGGAGGGCAGGCTCAAGCTGAGCTTTTCCCAGAGTTTTGCAACTCCCGTCCAGACTGAGGACAGGAGAGGCTTCCCTCAGGGTGAGAGCCTGGACTGCGCCTGCCGCAGCCGGGCGGAGCTGATGGGCAGACTTTCAGAGCTGCTTATGGATATGGGCGCAGATTACTCCGACGGTTTACAGCTGGAGGGCCCCCGTTTCCGTATGCGCATATCCCCTCTGGCCTCCCGCTCTGCCCTGCGTATAAGCGTCAATTCCCAGGATGCGGAGTTTGCCAGGCGGCTTGCTTTCAGCGCCAGGGATTTGGCCCAGGCTCTGGAACGGGAAGGCGAGTAAGGGGCCTTGCCCCTTGCGCTCCCCAGCCGCTCTTATAAAGCTGCTGAACCGGCCCCCATGCCGTCGCTCCGTTGTTTTCGCCGAAATCATAGCTTTTCGGCAGACTGCTCTATGCCGCATACCCTTCCCGTACTTTACAAATTTTTTTAGTATTATTGCAAAAACTCTGTGCCGAATGTATAATCGGTACAGAGTTTATTTTTTGTGCATAAGGGACTAACAGGAGGGAGAAATATGAACATTGAGAAGACTGTCCGCAATCTGAAACTGCGGGGCTTCAAAGTGAGCCGCTTTTCCACCGGAGAGCAGGCCGCAGATTATCTGGCTCAGGCTCTCAAAGGCCAGACCGTGGGCATAGGCGGCAGCAAGACCGTGGAACAGATAGGGCTATACGACAGGCTGGAGGAGGGCAAGGCTTTCTGGCACTGGAAAGTTCCCGGAGACGCCACCTACGCCGCAGCCGCTACGGCGGACGCCTACGTCACCGGCGCCAACGCCATCAGCGAAGACGGGGAAATCCTCAACATCGACGGCAAGGGCAACCGCCTGTCCGGCCAGCTATTCGGCCATAAAAAGGTCTATGTGCTCAGCAGCGTAGCCAAGATCTGCCCCGATTTTCAAAGCGCCCTATATAGGGCCAGGAACACCGCCGCCACGGAAAATGCCAAGCGTTTCCCCGGCGAGACCCCCTGCAAGATAGACGGCAAATGCCACGACTGCCGCAGCCCTCAGCGTATCTGCAACGCCCTTGTAGTCCTATGGGGGCCCATGATGGGCATGGAGACGGAAGTGGTTCTCATAGACGAAGCTTTTGGAATGTGAGGTGATATGTATGGTAAGAAAAAGCGCTGACAAGACTATTGAAGTCAAGAAAATGTTCGGCGGCGCAGGAGAGGCTAAATCATTCCATATCCTGGAAGGCGCCGACGAGATGTACGGCAAGGGCCGTCTCTTTAACCATGTGGTGCTGGAGCCGGGCGGCGAGATAGGCTGGCATATCCACCAGGGAGATGGGGAGACCTATTACATCCTTAAGGGCCGGGGCGAATATAACGACAACGGCCAGGTCCTCGCCGTGGGTCCCGGAGACGTGACCTTCGTGGACGCCGGAGAGGGCCACAGCTTAAAGAATACGGGCAGCGAAAACATGGAAATCATAGCCCTTATCCTTTTTAAGTAGCCCGATTGACTTTGAAAGAAATATGGTTTAGAATAACTTTGCCAGATATTTCACGAATTCTTTTAAACAGAGGTGTGTAAATGTACAAAGTAGTTACAAAGAAGTTCCTGAATGAGGCCAAGACCATCTGCCTGTTTGAGATAGAGGCCCCATTGGTAGCCAAGCATGCCCAGGCGGGCCAGTTCGTCATCTTCCGTCTGGACGAGCAGGGAGAGCGGGTACCCGTCTCCGTGGCCGGCTGGGACCGGGAGAAAGGCACAGTCACAGTCATGGTCCAGGCCGCGGGCCGCACCACCAAAATGCTCCACACCGTGGAAGAGGGAGACTATATAAGCGATTTCGTGGGTCCTCTCGGAAACGCCACGGAGATCGAGGGCCTGGAAAAGGTCTGCGTGGTGGGCGGCGGCGTGGGCTGCGCCATCGCCTACCCCATTGCAAAGGTCATGCATGAGGCCGGTATCGAGGTCACTTTCATTGCCGGCTTCC
>CALXGF010000104.1 GCA_944387735.1 uncultured Oscillospiraceae bacterium | reverse complement strand
TGGATGCACTCCATCATGATGGCGGCGGCCTTGTTCTCCAGGCCCTTGGCCTTCACGTCCTCAAAGTCGTTGGCCTTGGCGTAGACGAAGCCGGGGGTCAGGGGATGGAACAGTTCGTGGTAGTGCTCCTGGCCGGTGGCGGCCAGGGTGGTGATGGTGCGGCCGTGGAAGCTGTTTTCCAGGGTGACTATGGTGTAGCAGTCGGGGCCCTTTTTGTCAAAGGCGTATTTCCGGGCGGCCTTAATGACGCACTCGTTGGCCTCGGCGCCGGAGTTGGTGAAGAAGACCTTTTTCATACCGGTCTTTTCGCAGAGCATCTGGGCCAGAATGGCACAGGGCTGGGTGTAGTAGAGGTTTGACATGTGCTGGAGCTTGCCCAGCTGCTCTATGACGGCCTGCTTCCACTCCTCGTCGGCGGTGCCGAAGGCGGTGACGCCGATGCCGCTGCCCATGTCGATGTACTCCTTGCCGGTCTCGTCGTAGACCAGAGAGCCCTTGCCGCTGACCAGCTCCACGGGGAAGCGGGCGTAGGTGTTTGCAACATACTGTTTGTCGATGGCTTTGATGTCAGTCATTTTTATCCTCTCCTATTACCATAGTACCGGCGCCCTCGTCGGTGAGTATCTCCATAAGTATGGAGTGGGGCACCCGGCCGTCCATTATTATCACGCTTTCCACACCCCTGTTCAGGGCCTCTATGCAGCAGTCAACCTTGGGTATCATGCCGCCGGAGATGACGCCGCTGGCATAGAGCTCTTTGGCCTGCTCCACGGTGAGCTTGGGGATGAGAGTTGAGGGGTCGTGCTGGTCTTTAAGTATCCCGGCGATGTCAGTCATCATTATGAGCCTCTCGGCCCCCAGAGCTCCGGCGATAAAGGCGGCGGCGGTGTCGCCGTTTATGTTGTAGGCTTTGCCCTGCTCGTCGCAGCCCAGAGTGGATATTACGGGAATGTAGCCTTTTTCCAGCATGTCCATTACCGGGCGTATATCCACCCCGGTTATCCTACCGACGAAGCCCAGCCTGGGGTCCTTGGCTTCTGCTCTTATAAGACCTCCGTCTATGCCGGAGATACCCATGGCCCGGCCTCCCTGCATCTCCAGAAGGTTCACCAGAGTCTTGTTCACCTTGCCGGAGAGAACCATCTGGACGATGTCCATGGTCTCCTGGTCGGTGACTCTCAGCCCGTCCACAAACACCGGCTCCTTGCCCAGCCTCTCCATGAGGCGGTTTATCTCCGGACCGCCGCCGTGGACCAGGACCACCTTCACGCCCACCAGCCACAGCAGGACTATGTCCTCCATTACCTGCTGCTTCAGCTCTTCGTTTATCATGGCGTTGCCGCCGTACTTTACCACAACTATCTTGCCGCTGTACTGCCGGATGTAGGGCAGGGCCTGGGTGAGGACCTCTGCCCTCTGGGAGTTGGTGAATAGCAGCTCGTCCATCCCTTAAGTCCTGTCGTCCCCATTTATTTTAACGTACTCATAGGTCAAATCGCAGCCCCAAGCCACAGCCTGGCCGGCCCCGCTGCCCAGAGACACGTTTATGCCTATCTCCTTTTCCAGCAGCACCTGCTTTGCCAGCTCCTCGGAGAAGGGGATGCCGGCCCCGTCTTTACAGACAGCTACGGCGCCAGCCGGGGAAGTGAAGCTCACGTCCACCTTGTTCACGTCCACATCCGCCCCGCTGTAGCCTATGGCGCAGAGGACCCGACCCCAGTTGGCGTCGGCTCCGAACATGGCTGCTTTTACCAGGCTGGAGCAGATGATGCTCTTGGCCACGGTTTTGGCGGTGGCCTCGTCGGCGGCGCCGGTGACGGAGCACTCCAGCAGCTTGGTGGCTCCCTCGCCGTCCCCCGCTATGCAGCGGCAGAGATAGACGGTGAGAGTGTTGAGAGCCTTCATAAATATATAGAAATCTTCGCCGGGGGCGGTGATCTCGGTATTCCCGGCAAGGCCGTTTGCCAGGATGGATACCATGTCGTTGGTGGAGGTGTCTCCGTCCACGCTGACCATGTTGAAGGTGCTTTGTATATCTCCCTTCAAAGCCACTGAGAGCATCTCCGGGCTGATAGCGGCGTCGGTGGTGATGAAGACCAGCATGGTGGCCATGTTGGGGTGTATCATGCCGCTGCCCTTGGCTATGCCGCCGATATGGCAGGTCTTGCCCCCAATCTCAAATTCCACTGCCAGCTCCTTGGGCTGGGTGTCAGTGGTCATGATGGCCTGGGCGGCGTTGCCGCTGCCCTCCTCCGATAGCTCCGAGACCAGCTGGGCCATGCCCTTTTCAATGGGCGTGATGTCCAGAGTCTGGCCTATAACGCCGGTGGAGGCGACTATCACATCCTCCGCCTTGATGCCCAAAGCCTGGGCGGTCATGGCGCACATGGCTTGGGCCTTCTCTATGCCGTCGGCATTGCAGGTGTTGGCGTTGCCGCTGTTGCAGATCATGGCCTGGGCCTTGCCGTCGGAGATGTTCTCTTTGGTGACGGTGAGGGGCGCTCCCTTGACCAGATTGGTGGTGTACACCGCCGCAGCGGAGGCGGGGACCTGGCTGAATATCAGGGCCAGATCCTTTTTGCTCTGGTTTTTGCGTATTCCGCAGTGTATGCCTGCGGCCTTAAAGCCTTTTGCGGCGCAGACGCCGCCGGTGACAGTTTTCATTTATTTCTCCCTTTTATATTACCAGACCTGTTTTCTCTTCCAGACCCAGGATTATATTCATATTCTGTATTGCGGCGCCGGATGCGCCCTTGCCCAGATTGTCAAAGCGGGATATGAGCAGTATCCGCTCGTCGCAGCCCGCCACTCTTATCTCCATGTCGTCTCTGCCGGAGAGGGCCGCTCCCGAGAGAAGCCCGCCCTCCGGGTCGTCCTCTTCAAAGTGGACCAGGCCGGAGGAGTAATATTCCCTGTATACCTCACTTATATCGGAAATATCACCCTTGATATCCTTTCTGAAGAGTGGAACCGTGAGCTCCATGCCGCTGTAGTAGTCGGCCACTATAGGGCAGAACACAGGCGGTTCCTCCAGACCGGAGATGAGGGTCATCTCCTTTAAATGCTTGTGCTGCTGGCCCAGAGCGTACTGCCTGGGAGCGGAGAGGAGGGGGCTCCTGCCGGGGTCCTCATACTCGGCTATCATCTTTTTTCCTCCCCCGGAGTAGCCGGTGAGGGAAAAGCAGCTGAGCTTTAGCCCCGCCGGGATGATACCCGCTCTCACCAGAGGCTCCGCCAGGGAGATAAAGCCGCTGGCGTGGCAGCCTGGATTGGCAACTCTCTTGGAGGAGGCTATCTTCTCCCGCCGGCCCTTCAGCTCCGGAAAGCCGTAATCCCAATCGGGATTAGTGCGGTGGGCTGTGGAGGTATCGATGAGGGCGGTGGAGCCGTGGCAGAGGGAGGCGGCCTCTATTGCCGCAGCATCGGGCAGACAGAAGAAAGCCACGCCCGCCGAATTTATGGCCTCTTCTCTGGCCTTCTTATCTTTTCTCAGCTCCTCAGGTACGGAGATAAGCTCTATATCTTTTCTACCGGAGAGCCGCTCGTGGATGCGCAGGCCGGTGGTACCGGCGCTGCCGTCAATGAATACCTTAGTCATCTTTTAAAAGCTCCTCCACGTACACAAGCTGCATCTCCACAGAGCGGAGTGAGGTGCCGCCCTGGGGATTCTTTAAGCATGGTGGAAAGATTCATGAAGCTCCTGATGTATATATTGAAAATGGTAAACCATCTCCAGAAGAAAAATCCGATATCTATAACGAAGTAGATGTATGGCTATATATAAATCGATATGGTATTATTGATTTAAAAATGAATTATTTTGCAAGGATTAGTTTCTATATTTGGGATTCCATTTTAGCTA
>CALXGF010000103.1 GCA_944387735.1 uncultured Oscillospiraceae bacterium | reverse complement strand
GGCCGGGCCAGATTACTTCTCAAGACCATGCTGGGAGGTGGCTTTGATGATTAACATGCAGGTGAGAGATTCCTACAACAAGATAGCCCTGAGCCGGGAGACGGCGGAGGAGATTTGGGAGAGAGCTCTGGAGAGCGCAAAGACCCTGCCCTCGGAGCGGAGGAACCACAGGGGGAAAAACAAGGGCAAAAATCTGCGCCGCACTCTGCTGATAGCGGCGGTGATAGCTTCCCTGATGACGGTGACTGCCCTGGCCTCGGAGTTCTACGGCTTCGGGAGCCTGGTAAGGGAGGAGCGGGAGCAGCCTATGGCCCGGGAACAGGCCGACGGCAGCCTGGAGAGCTCCACGGTTACGGTATATGACATCGGCCAGACCCGGCCCTATGAGGGCCCGGACTGGGCCATGGAATGGGTGGACAAGGCCCAGAAGGCTTTCTCTGAGTGGAGAAGCTACAAGGAGGAAAAGCTGGAGGCCTATTATCGGGAGAAGCTGCCCAATCTGGGGAGCTTTCTATTGGGAGAGCAGGACGCAGACTTCTCTGGCTTTGATGTTGAGGACAATGGCGACGGCACCTACACCTTTACCAAGAGCTATCTGGAGAAGGATACGGAGGGCGGAACTGAAATAGATATAAACGGCAACCATGTGCCGGCTTATAAAGAAGTCCTCGACCCGACTACCTCGGTCACCGTGGACCAGGCGGAGAAAGAGGCCTTTGATGAAGAGATGCTGCGCATGGCCAAGCTGGGGGGCTACGGGGATTACCACCATATCTACGGCGTGGCCGATGCCCAGGAGGCGGAGAAGCTGGAGGAGCTGGCGGCGGAATACGGCCTGATCCTGCGCAGCGGAAAGGACACCAAATACGCCGGGGACGACAGCGACGAGGGCCTGAACCGGAGCTTGGGCCAGGCCGTGGGCAGCGGGGATATATACCGCCAGGCCCCGGAGTTCGACCACTACTCCACCTTCCAAAGCGGCTCCTTCCAGTCCGCAGCGAACATTCCTCTGGGCGACGGCCGCAGGCTCAGCACCTATCTGTGCAGCACCGCCTACAATGAGATGGTGGACGGCCGGGAGGTGGGGGGCTTCACAGTCCGGGAGGACGAGCCCATGACCACCCGCAGCTATACCGCCGCCGACGGCACGGAGCTGACCATATCCCAGAACGGCAGCCAGGCCATAGTCTATGCCTATCTGGACAAGTCTTACATCACCATGACCATGGAGATAAACAGCTACAGAAGCCCCGGCGTTCAGGAGACGGACTTCAGCCTGGACGAGGAGACGGTGAACTATGCCGCAGACTTTATAAACTACAAAAACATCGGCAAGTGAAAAAGCGCAGATTGAACGAGAGCGCCGGGGGCTTCCCCGGCGCTGTTTCTGCGCAAAGTAAAATAAATTGACAGCTGCCGACAAATATAATATATTTGTTGGCAGCAAGGGGCGAGGCGGTCAGCTACACCACCCGAAAGGGGGTGAAGCCAATGCGAATTACACTGACGATAACATTACATAAGCTAGTGTTACAGTTCATTGTGAAAAGCAGAAACCGCCACTCGGCCAAGTGACGGTTTCTAAAAAAGCCATTACATAACGAGCTGACGTAAAATGTCATCGCTCCTTGTGTTTAAATTATAGCATCGAGACGGGCAAAAGTCAATAGAAGACAAGCCCCGGCCCGGGAGCGGGCCGGGGCTTTCTGCACCCATAAGGCAGACGGAATAGGCCTTAAGATTTATTAAGATTTGCGCTGTTGACTTTTGAGGCTGGGCAAGTTATACTCTAACTGTATTAAGATACATAGTACAGTTAATACAGAACGGAGGTGTTTCCGCTGATACATATTGATTTCCGGGATGCAAGACCCATATACCAGCAGGTGAAGGAGGGCTTTTGCCGGCTCATACTCTCCGGGGTGCTGACTCCGGGCTATAAACTGCCCTCGGTACGGGAGCTGGCCTCCAGCCTGACCATAAACCCCAACACCATACAGCGGGCTTACCGGGAGCTGGAGCAGGAGGGTTACACCGTCTCCGTGCCGGGGAAGGGCAGCTTCGTCTGCGACGGGGACCTGGCGGCTCAGGCACGGCGGCGGGAATTGCTGGAGCAACTTGAACAGCTTGCCAAGGAGCTGGAACAGCTGGGGATGAGCCGGGAGCGGCTCATAGAAAAACTCAGGGAGGGAGAGAAAAAGGATGATTGAAGTCAAGGCCCTGGTAAAGAGCTTTGGGGGCTTCAAAGCTCTGGACGGGTTGAATCTCGCCGTACCCAGGGGCTCGGTGTACGGTCTGGTGGGCCCCAACGGGGCGGGCAAATCCACCCTTATCCGCCATGTGGTGGGAATATACCGTCAGGACTCCGGTGAACTGCTCATTGAAGGGGAGCCGGTGTATGAAAACCCGAAGATAAAGGCCGGGATAGCCTATATCCCCGACGAGGCGGCCTACTTTACCCAGTCCACCATAAAGGACATGATGAGGTTTTACAAAAGCATGTACTCTGGATTTGACACGGAGCGTTTTGAAAAGCTGGGGGAGGCCTTTGAACTGAGCCTGAACCAGCCCATGAGAAAAATGTCGAAGGGCATGCAGAAGCAGGCGGCCTTCTGGCTGGCTCTCAGCTGCCGCCCGGACTACATAGTGCTGGACGAACCGGTGGACGGCCTGGACCCGGTGATGCGCCGCCAGGTGTGGAGCCTATTGCTCAGCGACGTGGCGGAGCGGGGCAGCACGGTGCTGGTGTCCTCCCACAATCTCCGGGAGCTGGAGGACGTGTGCGACCATGTGGGCATAATGAACCGGGGAAAGATGCTGCTGGAGCGCTCTCTGAGCCAGCTCCAGGACAACATGGTAAAGGTGCAGCTGGCCCTGGCCGACGGCGCCGAGCTGCCGGAGGGCCTGGACATACTCCACCGCAGCGTCACCGGGCGGCTGCAGCAGCTGATACTCCGGGGTGAGGCGGAAGAAGTGACCAACAAGCTCTCCACGGTGCAGCCCCTGTTTATGGACGTGCTGCCTTTGAGTCTGGAGGAGATATTTATTTATGAGCTGGGAGGTGCGGAGCATGAAATCAAAGACATCCTTGTTTAGTCCCGGCCTGAGCCGTAACATCCTCAGCCGCTTCTGGCCCTTGTGGCTTATTTACCTGGGGGTGCTGCTGGTGCAGCTGCCGGTCACCGTTTCCGGATATCTGGCCCAGGGGGTAAGTGCGCTGTACACTATGGACCGCATACTTCAGCTGTCGGTGAATGTGGCCGGATATGCAATGATAGCCTCGGTGCTGTCGGTGATGGCGGCCTTCAGCTATCTGTATTCAAAGCGCAGCTGCTCCCTTATAAACTCCCTGCCCATACGCCGGGAGACCGCCTTTGTCACCGCCTGCCTCACCGGGCTTCTGCCCCTGCTTCTGGCGGAGGCGCTCACCTGGCTCATATCCCTGGGCATTTTTGCCGGCAGCGAGACAGCCCGGCCGGAATATCTCAACAGCTGGCTGCTGATTGCGCTGCTGTCCACCCTAGCAAGCTATGGCTTTGCCCTGTTCTGCGCCATGCTCACCGGCCACATCCTGGCGCTGCCGGCCCTGTTCCTGACGCTGAACGCCGCAGTATATGTGCTGGAAACCCTGGTGCAGACGATGCTGAGGACGCTGGTCTACGGCTATGCCAGCGGCAGCGCCTCGATAAGTTGGCTGTCGCCACTGCTCTACATCAGCGATGCTCTCAGGGTGATAGCCGACCCGGCGGCAGGCGGCCAGGAGACGGAGTACATCCTGCTGGGGATAAACAGTCTGGCGGTATATGCGGTGGTGGGCGTGCTGTTCATAGTCCCGGCCCTGCTGCTCTACCGCCGCAGAAAGATGGAGCGGGTGGGGGACGTGGTGGCCATAAAGGCCCTGGAGCCGGTGTTCAAATACTGCGCCAGCGTCTATGCCGCCCTGGGCCTTGGGGCGCTGCTGGCCGAGACCACGGACAATGCCCTGGGCTCCGGCCTTCTGGGCTCGGCGATGCTGGCCCTGCTGCTGGTGCTTGGCGCCGCCCTGGGCTATTACGCCGCAGAGATGCTGCTGGAAAAGAGCCTGAGAGTTTTCCGCTCCCGGATGCGGGGCCTGCTCATAGTCTGGGCAGTGCTGCTGCTGGGCGTGGCTGCAGCGGTATTCGACCTCACCGGCTATGAAAAGCGGGTACCTGAAACGGATGATATAGAGAGCGTGGTAATAATAAACGACGGCAGAGTCACCGACGATGCAGAGAGCATAGAGCTTACGAGGGAAATCCATCAGACTGCCATAGACAATAGGGAGCGCAACCGGCAGGCCAATAATCAGGGCGTTATTTATATCGGATACAATCTTAAGGACGGCAGCAGCATAAACAGGACATACTATGTAGACAGAAGCCGGGAATGGATAGAAAGCGGAAATTCCGAATATGCTTTGTGCCGGGAGCTGTACATGCTGCCCCAGAACAAGGAGCTGATGATGAAGACCGGGGAGATAAAGGCGGAGAACATTGTGTTCTGTGAAATTCAGCAGCTTTTGGACATGTCCGACGAGTTTGCTCTCAGCTATGAGCAGCTGAGGCTGAGTCCCCAGCAGGCGGAGGAGCTTTATACTCAGTGCATTCTGCCGGATACTCAGGACTCCATGCTGGGCACACGGTGGTTCTACATGGACGAGAAGGCCTATGAGACCCGGAGCGACACCAGCCTGTATATACATTCGGATTCCGGCTATGGCCCGGAGTATGGCCCTTACGTGTTCAGCGTCGATATAACCCTGGACGCAGAGCGAACCATTGCCTGGCTGGAGGATAACCTGGGCATAGAGGTAAAGCCCTATCTGGAGGTCCGGCCGGAGGTGCTGGAAGACTTGGAATACTACTGATATCCCGGAACGGAAAAAGATGGAATACTGAGAGAAGAAGGTGGGGATTTTGCTCCCCACCTTCTTCTTTACGCCTTCTTGACTTGAAAGAGAGGGGATTATATAATAAACTGTCTATCAAAATGTGACGAGGTAAGACATGAAGAAGATTTCAGCCTGGATACTGAAAGCCCTGGCCGCCGGTCTTGCGGCCCTGCTGCTTTTGAATATCTGGTGTTATTTTTACTATAACGTGCCGGTACACTACACCAACGAGACCGGGGCCACGGAGTACAAGTGGGAGAGCCATAAGTTCTACCGCAAGGGCACCGAGGGCTTTGCCTTTGGCCGCACCAACAACGAGGGCTTCAACAACCTCTCCGACTATGAGCCGGGGCAGGAGATAGAGATACTCCTCATGGGCTCTTCCCACATGGAGGGGATGAACACCGCCCAGGAGGACAACGCCGCCGCAGTGCTGAACCGGCTCTTTGAGGGGGAAAAGTACGCCTACAACATCGGCACCTCCGGCCACACTATGGAGTATTGCCTGAGCAATCTGGAAGCGGCTCTGGATACCTATGAGCCAGGGGAGTATGTGGTGATAGAGACCCGCACCCTCAGCTTTACTACGGGGGAGCTGGCGGCCTTGGTGAACGGGGAGCTGAAGCCCATAGAGTCCCACAACGGGGGGCTGGTGGAGCTTTTGCAGAAGCTGCCTTATCTGCGTCTGATGTACACCAAATACCTCAGCGGAGACGAGGGCGGCGACGGTGAGGAGCAGGCCCAGTCCACCCAGGGCGAGACTTCCCAGCAGCCGCTGAAAGCGGAGCTTCTGGGCAGAGCTCTGGAGACTGCCGGGCAGCTCTGCCGGGTGCATGGAGTGCAGCTCATTCTGGTCTACGACCCTACGATATACGCCGACGACCAAGGCAGGGGCTATACCAATACTCTGCAAGAGGATATGCAGATGGTCACCGACTGCTGTGAGAAGTCCGGAGTGGTCTTTGTAGATCTGACGGAGAGCTATCTCCGGGGCTATGAGGAGCAGCACCGGCTGCCCTACGGCTTTTACAACACCTCGCCGGGCATGGGACATATGAACAGCTGGGGACATGAGCTCTTTGCCGGGGCAGTGTTCGACGCAATAGAGAAGCTGGAGGGCTGACATGACATTCAACAGCCTTACATTTGCCGTATTTTTTGCCATAGTCTGCGCCCTGATGGCTCTGACCAATATAAAAGCCGTAAAAGAAAAGCTGCCCTGGAAAGTTTCCGAACTGCGGCACACTGTGCTGCTGCTGGCCAGCTATGTGTTTTACGGCTGGTGGAACTGGAAATGCTGCTTCCTCATGCTGGGCCTCACCCTGGTGGCTTATCTATGCGCCGCTGCCTACGACAGAGACGGAAGAAAGTTCCATGTGCTTATCGGCGTCGTGGTCCCCCTGATAGTCCTGGGCATATTCAAGTACTTCAACTTCTTTATCGACTCCTTCTGCGACGTTTTCGGCATAAGTCGGGCGGGCAGTCTGAATATCCTGCTGCCTGTGGGCATAAGCTTCTATACCTTCCAGTCCCTAAGCTACACCATAGACGTATACCGTGGAAAGATAAAGGCGGAAAAGAGTTTTAAAAACGTGGCGCTGTATATAGCCTTTTTCCCACAGCTGGTAGCCGGCCCCATAGTCAAGGCCGGGGAGTATATCCCCCAGCTCTATGAGGACAGGAACATCAGCCTGGAAAATTTCCAGGCCGGCATACAGTTCTTTGCCCTAGGGCTATTTAAAAAGATAGTAGTGGCCGACAATATATCCACTTTTGTGGATGCGGTGTACAGGAGCCCGGCGGAGTTCCATGCCCTCACGGTGCTGTTGGCGGTGGCGGCCTACTCGGTGCAGATATACTGCGACTTCTCCGGCTATTCCGACATGGCGGTGGGCTGCGCCAAGTGCCTGGGCTACGATCTGTCCCGGAACTTCAACCTCCCCTATATCTCCCGGAACGTCACCGAGTTCTGGAAGCGTTGGCACATCAGCCTGTCCACCTGGCTGATGGAGTACCTGTATATTCCGCTGGGGGGCAACCGGAAGGGCAAGAGGCGCAGATACATAAACCTGATGCTCACCATGCTCATAGGCGGGATGTGGCACGGGGCGGCCTGGACCTTCGTGGCCTGGGGCGGCCTCCACGGCCTGGCCCTGTGCCTGCACAAGCTGTTTATGGAGCGGCCGGGCTATGGAAAGGGGAAGGACAGCCCCGTCCTGTCCGCCCTGTCCGTGCTGGCCACCTTCTGCTTTGTGAGCCTGTGCTGGATATTCTTCAGAGCCGGAGACTTTGCCACTGCAATGAAAGTCTTCGCAGCCATATTCACCTGGCAGCAGGGGGTCGTGCACCCCAGCAGCTGGGCTTTGCTGGGCCTGGGCTGCCTGGCCGCCGCCACCCTGGCGGCTTGGATAAGGAGCCGGAAGCTGGGCATTGCCATCCAGGGCTATTATCCACAGCTTAAACTTAACACCGTGCCGGGGCTGCTGGTATTCTTCCTCTTTGTAGGACTGACCCTGGGCCTGGCCTATACCGGGGAGAACCCTTTTATCTATTTCCAGTTCTAAAGAGAGACATATATGACATGAAAAAGGAAGTTTTGAAAAAAGCCTTCGTAGCCTCGGTGCCGGTGCTCTCAGGCTATATGGTCATCGGCCTGAGCTTCGGGGTGGTGCTGCAGAGCCGCGGCTACGGGCCCTTGTGGTCGGCGGCCATGAGCGCTTTTATCTACGCAGGCTCCATGCAGTTTGTGGCGGTGGAGCTGATGAGCAGCGCCGCAAGTTTGTTTACCGTGGCCCTCACCACACTGATGGTGAATATGCGCCATGTCTTTTACGGCCTGTCCATGGTGGACCGTTACAAGAACACCGGGAAGGCCCGGCCCTATCTCATCTTCGCCCTCACCGACGAAACCTATTCCCTGGTGTGCAATCCCCCGGAGCTGCCTCCTGAGGATGAAAAGAGCTTTTACATCCTGGTGTCTGCGCTGGACCATGGGTACTGGATACTGGGCTCCTTCCTGGGCTCCATACTGGGGGCCATGCTGCCCTTCAGCACCGAGGGCATTGACTTTGCCCTGACGGCTCTGTTCGTGTCCGTGTTTATGGAGCAGTGGCTCAGCGCAAAGGACCATGTGCCCGCCCTTATGGGCCTGGGAGCCTCGGCTCTGTGCCTGCTTGTATTCGGGGCGGACAATTTCCTCATTCCCGCCATGGCGCTTATACTTCTGGGCTTGACTCTGTACAGGAAGAGAGAGGAGGCCAGGGCATGAGCCACGCCATATTGGTTATAGCCGTCGCCGCACTGGTGACTGTGATCCTGCGCTTCATACCCTTCCTGGCCTTCGGCGGCAAGAGAGAGACCCCGGCATACATAAGCTACCTGGGCAGGCTTCTGCCCTATGCCGTGATGGCCATGCTGGTGGTATACTGCCTGAGGAACATCAGCTTTTCCGCCGCCCCCTTCGGAGCGCCGGAGCTTATATCCTGCGCCGTTGTGGCTCTGCTCCATGTATGGAAACGCAGCTCCATACTCAGTATTCTGGGAGGCACGGTCTGCTATATGCTGCTGGTGCAGCTGGTGTTCTGACAGATGAATATATGTGGGAAAATGGATGCAGGCTGAAAGCCGCATCCATTTTTGTCATACCTATCCCCCGACGGGAATATACTGTGGCAAAGCGCAGCGGCGACTGGGGGGTTAAGTTTGAAATGGTATGAACGGAGAGACGGAGAGGCCCTTGAATGCGGCGACGGCGTCTGTCATAGGACCTGCGGCTCCTGCATAGGCCCTGCCGGACCTATGGGGCCCCAGGGACCCACCGGGGCGACGGGGCCGGAGGGCCCTCAGGGGCCCCAAGGTATTCCCGGCCCTCAGGGAACTCAGGGACCTACCGGCCCCCAAGGCCCACAAGGGCCTGAAGGTCCGCAGGGTCCGGCTGGCGCAGCCGGGGCTCAGGGCAGGATAGGCCCTGAGGGCTCAGCGGGAGCCGTGGGACCTCCGGGACCC
>CALXGF010000102.1 GCA_944387735.1 uncultured Oscillospiraceae bacterium | reverse complement strand
GGAGCGGACTATCCGGGCCACGCTGGCCCAGCTCACCAGGGCCAGGGCCAGGAAGATGTTTATCAGGCCGTCTCCCAGGGTATACATTATCACCATGGCCAGAAGCATGGAGGGGAAGGCCAGCATTATATCCGCCAGACGCATGATTATCACATCGGTCTTGCCGCCGATGTACCCGGCGCAGATACCCAGCACGGCCCCGGCCAGCATGGATATCACCGTGGGCACCACGCCCACCAGCAGGGATATACGGGAGCCGTAGAGCAGGCGGGTGAGAACGTCCCGGCCCAGCTCGTCGGTGCCCAGCAGGTGCTCCGCCGAAGGGGGAGCCAGACGGTTTATAACGTCCTTTTGGTCAAACTCATAGGGGGTGAGCGCCGGGGCGAAGACCGCTCCCAGCACAAAAAGCAAGATCACCACGGCGGAGACCACCGCCAGCTTGTTTTGCCGTGCCATGCGTTTAAGCTGGTCCTTTAAGGTGTCGGCCTCTCCCAGCACATCCTCCGGATCTTCCATCTGCATGGTCAGCATTTCTTCCTGCTCGTCACGCATATTCAATCCCCCTTTCTCACACGGGGGTCCAGCACGGAGTACAGGCAGTCCGCCACCAGGTTCCCCAGAATAACCAGAGCCGTGGACAAAAGTATGGTCCCCTGAAGCAGGGGGATATCCCGGCCGCTTATGGCGTCCACTGCCAGGCGGCCTATGCCGTTGATGGAGAAGATGGTCTCGCAGATAACGGCGCCGGAGAGAAGAGAGGACAGCTGCACCGCCATCATGGTTATAACCGGCAGCATGGAGTTTCTCAGGGCGTGGAAAAGTATCACGCCCATGCGTCGGCGGCCCTTGGCCCGGGCGGTATCTATGTAATCCTCCTGGAGCACCTCCACCAGGGTGGAGCGGGTGAGCCGGGCGATGCTGCCGGCGCTGTTCCAGCCCAGGGCTATGGCGGGCAGCACGAAGCCCCGCCAGTCGTTTATGCCGGAGATGTCGAACCAATGGAGCTTATAGGCCAAAAGGTATTGCAGAACCATTGCCACCATGAACACCGGCATGGACACGCCGAAGAGGGAGAAGCCCATAAAGAGCCTATCCAGCAGACTGTTCTCCTTTATGGCGGCGATGATGCCGCAGACTATGCCTATGAGCCAGGCCACAACGGCGGCGGCCAGGGCCAGGCACACTGTGTTGGGGAAGGCCTGGGCTATCAGGGAGGACACGCTCACGTGGAGGGAATAGCTGGTTCCGAAGTCTCCCCGGAGGGCCCCGGTGATGTAGGTATAGAACTGGACGTAAAAGGGTTTATCCAGACCCAGCTCCGCTGTCATGCGCTCTATGGCCTCGGGGTTTGCGTGCTCGCCCATCATGGTGATGATGGCGTTGCCCGGCACTATGCGCAGCATGATGAAGATAAGCAGGGCCACTCCTATCAGCACCACCAGGGCCTGCAGGATACGTTTTCCGATACTAAGGAGCATAATCTCTCTCCTCCTTTGGGGCTTACAAATAAGGCAAAGCCCGCCCGGCTTTTTCAAGCCGGGCGGCTTCCTAGGTTTATTGGCTTTCCTGGCTCGCTTGCCGGACTTTTACTTCAGTGTCACATCGGCGGCGTAGAAGTTGGAGTAGCCTGCCCAGTAGGGCACGAAGCTCTCCACCCGGTCGCTGACGGCAAAGAGGTGGGTGTTGGCATAGAGGGGCACCCAGGCGGCGTCCTCCACCACTATCTTCTCTTCCAGAGCCTGATACTCGGCCATACGCTCAGCGTCGTCGGTGATGCCGGAGGCGGCGGCCACCCGCTCCATGACGGCGGTGTCGGCATAGTTCAGGCTGCGGATGAGGGTCTTTTCAGGGCTGCCGAAGAAGGTGTACATGATGTTGGCAGGATCGTTATAGTCCATGGTCCAGGTGGCCAGGAAGGAATCCATCTCACCGGACTGACGCAGATCCAGCCAGGAGGACTCGTCGTAGGACTTGATCTCCACCGTCATGCCAGCTTCCTTCAGGTACTGCTGCACCATCTGGTACACCAGCTGGAGGTTGCTGGAGGCGGAGGTATCCATGGCCAGCTCAAAGCTCACTTCTCCCTCGGCGTAGCCGGAGTCCAGAAGCAGCTGCTTTGCCCCGGCGGGGTCAAAGGCGGGACGCTCCAGGTTCTCGTTGAAGCCCCAGACGCCCTGGGGGATGATGCCGTTTTCCTTGATGGCGTCCCCGGCAAAGATGGAGGCGATGATGGTATCCACATCAATGGCCATCTGCACGGCCTTGCGGACGTTCACGTCGGACAGGTACTGGTTGTTGGCGTTGAGAGCCATATAGGTCAGGCCCACTCGGGGGCAGGAGACCATCTGCTGGGCATATGTAGTCTTATAGGTGGAAGCCACGATAGAAGAATCCAGGTAGTCCAGGTCGATTATATCCAGCTCGCCGTTCTGGAACATCAGGTTCTGAGTAGAGGCGTCGGGGATGATATAGACTATGGCTTTCTTCACGGAGGGCTCCTCGCCCCAGTAGAGCTCGTTGTACTCCAGGGTGAAGTGGTCGTTTTTCACCCACTCGGTGACCTTGTAGGGGCCGGAGCCTATGGTGTCCTGGCAGCTCATGCCGAAGTCGGAGACCTCGGCCATGGTCTCGGCGTCCACGATGGACATGGCGGGGCCGGTGAGCTCGGCTATAAAGCCGGCGTTGGCATTGGCCAGGGTGATGGAGAAATTATAGTCGTCGGCGACGGTAAAGCCCTCCAGGGTGTCGGTCTCCCCGGCCTTGAGAGCCTCGGCCCCCAGAACCTCCAGAGGCACGTCGTCGTTGACGCCGCCGGCGGTGAGCAGCCGCTCAAAGCTGTACTGCACGTCGGAGGCGGTAAGGGCGCTGCCGTTGGAGAAGACCACGCCCTCCCTCAGGGTGAAGCTGTAGGTCAGGCCGTCCTCGGAGACGCTGTAGTCGGTGACCAGGCTGGGCACTATCTCGCTGGTGCCGTCGGACTGGACCTCCACTTCAAAGAGGCGGTCGAAAATGTTCATGGGCACCATGTAGTCGTCGGTAGTCTGAGCCACGTCCATGGTTTTAATATCGTAAAGGGCTGCGGCCCGGAGCAGGCCCTCCTCCACGCCTGAGTCTGCGGGTGCGGCGGGGGCGGCAGTGGCCTCGGCGGACGGCTCACCGGCGGCGGGAGTCTCGCTGCCGGAGCTGCCGCAGGCAGCCAGAGAAAGGATCAGCGCAAGGGCAAGCAGCAGGGATAAAAACTTTTTCATGGGGCACCTCCATAACAATGATGTATATACTATACCAGCGCAGGGCCTGCTATGGAAGAGGAAAAATTGCTTATTTTATTGCAAAAAGTGCTTTTTCCCCCTGCTCCTGCTTCTCGGGATCAAGTCCGCCTTGCTCCCACGCCTTTGTTACTCCTATGGCGAAGAGGCAAGATCCCCCCTCACCTGCCCAGGCGATTCTCTCCCGGCGCCTCCCCGGCGAGGGGGAGGGAGAATTTATAATGATAGCGCTGCATGCCCGCCCGGAGGTAGAACCTGTGGGCGTCCCGGCGCAGCTGGTTGCAGGCCAGCTCTATCTGCATGCAGCCCAGTTCCTTCGCCAGCTCGATAGCCCGCTCCAGCAGCTCCCGTCCCAGGCCCCGGTTCCTGTACCGGCCGTCCACCGCCAGCTCCATTATCTCCGCTATCTTCCCGGCGTGGTGAAGCTGCTCCTCAAAGCGCAGGTTCAGCACGGCCA
>CALXGF010000101.1 GCA_944387735.1 uncultured Oscillospiraceae bacterium | reverse complement strand
TTTTCAGTCAAGCCCCGTGGGAAGTTCCTCCTTTCTCCGCCAAGATACAAAAATACCGCCCGTAGTCTCGTTTGGGCGGTACTTTGTGTAAGATTGGCAGTCCATTATTAAGTTTTTTATTATGTTCTCTTTGTATACCGTTGCAAATAATAGTTTATATAAAAATCAGAGTTCTTCAACCGTAGTCACATTTTCCACGGCATTGATGGACTTTATCACATCCTCATCCAACTGTTTCCGGCTGGCACGCACGGCAACAATAGCGCAATATCTCATGCTGTCGTTGTCCCCGGTAACTCTGGTTATCTCCAGATCCTTCATGTTGAGGTGCTTTTCTCTGATTACTCTTGCTATCTCCTCAATAACATTGGCGTCGGTATACTCTATGTACAGGTGGACATCGTCCGCCTTAAGGGCATAACGGTATTCAAAGCGGATCAGCACCAGCTCCGCCGTCAAAACCATCAGCGTGGCAAACAAAGCACATTCCACATAACCCGCCCCGCATACCAGGCCGATAATAGCAGCCGTCCAAAGTCCGGCGGCGGTAGTCAGGCCCTTTATCCTCTGATGTTTTGTGACTATTATGGTGCCTGCGCCAATGAAGCCCACGCCGGCAATCACCTGAGCGCCCAAGCGGGCCACATCGGTGTACATTCCCATGTTAAGATACAGGTACTGGCTGGTCAGCGTAGTCATGGAGGCTCCCAGGCAGATAAGTATATGTGTGCGAAAACCGGCAGGACGTCTTTTATATTCTCTCTCTATGCCGATAAGGCCGCCGCATATAACGGAAAGCAGCATGCGAACCGTGATGGAGAGCAGGTCAACATCTCTGACAAAATCCAGACATGATAACATTTTGGTCCCTCCCCTCTCAAACTTCTTCTATAGCAATGATACCTTCCATGGTAGCTATTTTAGCCAGGACCTCGGTATGCTGTAGTTGTTTAGGCAGACGAATGGAAAAAAGCGCATTAACCTGTTTCATATGTTCCTTTTCCGATTTGTCGATCTCCACATCAAATAGCTTTATCTCCGAGGTCTTCAGGTAGCTCACAACGGAGCCCAGGTTCTCCATACTGTCCATTCCAACATATATGGACATGTTTCTGGCTCTGCGTGTAATTGCTGTTTCAATAAAGGTCAGCAGCTTCATGGAAAATACAATGAGCAGCGTGCCCATGACCATGCACTCATAAAAGCCTGCGCCTATAGCTATGCCCATACAGGCAGAGGCCCACAGTCCAGCAGCTGTAGTCAGGCCCTTAACTTCCTGCTTTCCGGTGACAATAATGGTGCCTGCCCCCAGGAAGCCCACGCCGTTAATTACCTGAGCTCCAAAGCGGGACAGGTCAGTCTTTATACCAATGGCGTCGGCGGTAAGAACCCAACGATTATTCAGCATATAGTCCAGATATTGGCTGAGTATCACCGTAAGAGTGGCGCCTACAGCCACCAGCATATAAGTACGGAAGCCTGCGGGCCGCCCCTTTTTTTCCCGCTCGAAACCAACTATACCGCCTACCAGCATAGCCAGGGCTACTCGTAGCATCATCGAGCCCAAATTAAGTTCACGCAGATAATTCAGAGCGTCTATCATCCGCCATCCCCTCAAAAACACACAGAGCACTGATGGCCACCAGTGCTCTGTTTTATCAATCTTGGCCGCTTCTTTCGTGTATTATATCATCCGAAAAAAAATTTACAATGGGAAATCAGTACAAATTTTTGCAGGATTTTATAGAAGTAATTAATAAAAAATCCTTTCCAGCAGTTTAGGTACTTGTTCAAGCTCTCCAAGCTCGAAGTCAATTTCAAGTCCGCTTTCATTCTTTTTCCCCTGCGGGTTATACCAGCAGGTCTTAATTCCGGCTTTTATTCCGCCCAAAATATCGGAGCTCAAGCTGTCTCCTATTATGATACAGCTGTCCCTGTCAAAATCCTTTATACGCTTAAAGCAGCGTTCAAAAAACTCTCTGCTGGGTTTATTGTAGCCGATCTCCTCAGATATGAATATTTCCTCAAAGTACGGAGATATCCCTGCGCTCTTCAGCCTTCCCGCCTGGACCACCGCCGTACCGTTGGAGCAGATAAAAAGCCTGTATTTGCCCTGGAGCTCCTCCAGCATCTTTTCAGCCCCCGGCATAAAGAAATGGCCCTGGGAGAGAAAATTCTCGTACATGGCCTTGGCTTGCCTGCTGGAGTATTCCAGACCCAGCTGGGAGAAAAGTATCTCGAACCTGCCCACCAACACCTGTTCCCTGTTTATCTCTCCGGTCTCCAGGCGTTTCCACTGCCGGGCGTTTATTTCGCTGTATAGGCTTATGACTTTCTCTGTAGGCTCCAGGCCCAGCTCCTTTAAGGTTTTGGCTATGGCCAGCTTTTCGGCTTTGTGAAAATCCAGTATCGTGTCGTCCAAATCGAAAAGAACAATGGGTCTTGTCATTTTTATCTCCCGTTAAAGTTTCTTAAGCTGCTCCGCAATCTCCTCCAGATGCATACCTCTGGAGGCCTTTACCAGTACCGTGTCTCCCTGCTTGATAAGCTCCGGCAGTTCCCCTGCCAAGTCCTCCATGCTGCTGAACCAGCGTCCTTTTTCACCAGCGCCTAGAGCGATCTCCCGCCCAAGCTCTCCGCAGCAAAGGACCTGATCCATACCTTTTTCCACGGCATAGCGTCCCAGCCGGAAGTGCATTTGTCCGGCTTCCGGCCCCATTTCCAGCATATCGCCCAGTATACATATGCGGCGGCCCGGTATATCTGCCATGGAGTCAATGGCGCAGCGCATGGAGTCGGGATTGGCGTTATAGCTGTCGTCCACCAGGGTGAGCCTTTCCCCCGTCCACACTGCGCCTCTGCGCCCCATAACCTTGTAGGCGGCAATTCCCCTTGCTATCTCCTCCTGAGACAGGCCCAAAGTCATACCCGCAGCGGCAGCTTCCATCGCCGCATATATCAGGTGTCTACCGTGGGCCGGAATATGTATGGGGATGCGTCCGCCTCCATAGACGATGTCAAAGTCCGTGGTACCATCGGCCAGAGCCCGTATATTTTCCGCCTTTATATCGCAGCCTTCACCAAGTCCGCAGCGTATCAGCCTCTGCCTGCATTTTATTTTGCTCAGCCAGGGGTCGTCGCCGTTTACAATTACGACCCCGTCCTCCGGCATAAACTTTAGCATCTCCGTCTTGGCCCGGAAAACTCCCTCCAGGTTGTGAAGAAACTCCAGATGGGCATGGCCGATAACGGTAAAAAGAGCGATAGTTGGCCTTGCCATGCGGGCCAGTTCACTCATTTCCCCAAAGCCTGAAATACCCATTTCCACAACTGCGGCCTGATGTTCCGGCCGTATTCGGGAGAGAGTCATAGGCACGCCTATCTGGTTATTGAGGTTGCCCTCGGTTTTAAGCACATTCAGCTTTTGGCTGAGTACCCACCATACCATTTCCTTGGCAGTAGTCTTGCCGACGCTGCCGGTAATGCCCACCACCGGCAGATTCAGGCTCTCCCTGTAGGCGGAGACGATAGACTCCAGGGCTCTCTGCACATCATCCGCCAGAATGACCGGGCCCTGAGCAGTCTCCGGCGCTCTCTCCGCCAGACAGCAGGCGGCGCCCTTGGCAAAGGCTGCGGGGATATAGTCGTGGCCGTCCGCCCTTTCTCCCCTGTATGCCACAAACATGTCCCCAGGCTCTACGGCTCTGCTGTCAATTATGACCCGAGCTATCTGTGCGTCCTCTGTGCATTTTCCAATTATACGTCCGCCGCACAGTTGGGCGGCTCTCTTAACGCTCATTTTTTCCATACCATCATCTCCGATTCAACTGAGTATATCACACAGCTGCCAAACAATCAAAAACATTTTGTTCTATAACGGCCCAAGGTGAAAAAAACTCGTGCATAAGTATATAGACTGTGCTATAATAACATGACAATAAATTGAGATAAAGGATTTTTGCTATGAATTATGTAGTGGTGGATCTGGAATGGAATCAGGCAATGAGTTCCAAATCCTCCGTGTTCAACAAGCTCCCCATACATCTCAGCGGGGAAATAATAGAAATCGGCGCCGTGAAGCTCAGGGAGGACATGAGCCCTGGAGAGGAGTACACCATAGATGTCAAGCCTGTGTATTTCCGTCGCATGCACTACAAGGTAAAGAAAATAACAGGCTTTGATAAAGAGCGCCTGGCCCATGGCATCGCCTTTGCCGACGCACTGGAGCAGCTGCGCCGCTGGTGCGGAGAGGATGTCACCTTCATCACCTGGGGCAATGACGACCAGCGCATCATGGAGCAGAACATTATCATCCACGACCTGGATTGGGATTGGATAGCCGGCTGGGTGAACCTCCAGCTCATATACAATCTCCAGACCGGGGGCGACAAGAACCAGAAGTCTCTGGCCAGCGCTATGGAGCATTTCGAGATAGAACAGACCCGCATAGCCCACGACGCTCTTGGCGATGCTTACAATACTGCGCTGGTAGCTTCCAAGCTGGATATGGATGAGGGCCTGCGTCAATACCCCGACGCCGCCAGAATATTGGCAAGCCGTATGCCGAATCACAGGCCGGCGGCAGCCGAGGGGCCTGATGCCCTGGAGAATAGCTGCTTCGACGGATACGAGTCAAAGGCCGCCGCCTTTGCCGACAGCCGCATAAGCTGCCTCTCCTGTCCCTGCTGCGGCGGGGAGACCAAGGCCCAAAAATGGATAAATCAAGGCGACCAGCGTTACATGAACCTGTATACTTGCCCGGAACACGGCCAGTATCTGGTGCGGGCAAAGTTTAGAAAATGCAGGGAAGACAATACTTGGATAGCAAGTAAACTGGTCTATGAGGCCGACGAGGGTATGCTGGATTTCTATAAAGCCAAGTCCACCCAGTCCCGCCGCCGGGGCCGGGGCCATACCCGGCGGAAAAACCGTCCTGCAAGCAAACAGTGAATCAGGGATAATTGCTGCCGGTAAAATTGATTTAAAAAAGCAAGCGGTAAAAATTACCGCTTGCTTTTTTGTAAAGTGAGAAATTACTTGGCTGCCTTCAGATTCTCCACATCAAATCCCACTATATCGCCGGTAATGGCGTCCACCTCATATTCGTATTCCATAAGCTGGGTTTTCATGTCCACCTTATAAATAAGGTTCAGCCCCTGCAGCTCTATCTTGCAGCTAATGCTGCTGATATCCTTCTCGGTGATATTGGCATGGGCCATAGCCAGCTTTTTTGCCTCATCCTCACCCAGCAGGACGGTAGCCCCTGTCTTTTCCGTGTTCTCTGAAGAGGCAGGCGAGCCTGTGGCGGCATTGGCGTTTCCTGGGGCGTCGGGACCGTCCATGGCAGAGGCAGCCAAGGCGTCTTCTGCAGGCAGGCTGATATCCGTCTTCTTCCAGCTCTCCACCCTACCGTTGAGACAGTCTATGTAATATTCATAGCGAAAGTCTCCGGCGGTAAAAATCACCTCGTACAGCAGCATGCCGTTTTGTTCCTTCAAAAGCACGGAGCTGAAATCCGCATCCTTTTCTGCAGTTTTGCTGTGTTCCAAGGCGGCCTCTGCTGCGGCGTCGGCGCCTATATAGGGTACGGCTGTAACAGCCGGCGCAGTCACAGATGCATCGCCTGCGCTTTCGGCAGCGTCGCCTGAGACAGTAATAGTCTCATTCCGGCTGTCGTCAGCTGCGTCAGGCTCTTCTTCTCCCCTGGCTGTGGGACTAATAGAGGGGCTGGGCTCCGGTTCTTCCTCTGCGGTCTGCTGGGCCACCGCCGGCTCAGTATATATCGGCTGGGCTGAACTGAAGCCGGGATTAGGAAACAAGTCCGTTACCCATGCCGGCAGGGCATTATAGTAGAACAGGGCGTATCCGCCGATTGTCCCTGCAAGGACTATAATGAGGATAATAATAATCGTCCAGAGAAACCCTCTTTTTTTCTTCTTTGGGTTTGAACTGTTTTCATTTTCAGGCATACTTATACCTCCCCTGTGATTCTATATATGAATCTATCATAAATAATACGAAAAAAAATGAACACTAAATTAAGTTTGGGTAAAGTAATTTTTTGCCGTTTCAGAATCCCGCTTGATATTCATGGACAGCTCGTTCACATCATCAAACTTCATTTCGGGTCTTATGAACGAATAAAACTCAACTCTGGCCTTCTGCCCGTAGAGATTCCCCGAAAAATCCAGGATATGACTCTCCACATTGGCCCTTGTGCTGTTGGACACGGTGGGCCTTACCCCAACATTGGTGGCGGCGGCATAACTTCTTCCGTCCTGCAAAAAGATTTTGGTCACGTATACGCCGTGGCGGGGGACCAAAACGCCCTGGGGAAAATAAATGTTTGTGGTAGGCGTACCCATCTTGGTACCCAGATGATAGCCGGAGCAAATAGTATTGGTGAGAAAATAGGGATGTCCCAGGTATCTGCCGGCCCTTTCCATATCGCCTTCGGCAATGAGGCTTCGGATATAAGTGGAGCTGACCACCAGTCCGTCCAGCATAACCGGGGCTATGATGTCGCAGCCTATATCACGGGCCAGGCAGTATTCCTTCAGCCGCTGGGCCGTCCCCTCCCCCTTATATCCGAAAGAGAAGTCATGCCCCACAACTATCCAGCCTATATTAAGCTGAGAGATAATGTTCTCTATAAATTCCTGCCAGGGCATTTGCATAAGCTCCCGGTTAAAATGGAGAAAAACCACATCCTCGATACCGTATAAACGCCGGATGATATCGGTTCTGTCCTGGGCGCTGTTTATAAGAGGAGTCTCCCTGCCGAAAACCAAATTGTCCGGGTGGACGTCAAAGCTCAGTACGGCCGGCCTGGCGCCGGTTTGGGCAGCCCTCTCCTTAGTCCTTTTCAGCAGCGCCCCGTGTCCCACATGGACCCCGTCAAAAAAGCCCAGGGCTATGGCTCTCTTTTTATCTGTCATATTGGACCCCTTATACTTCAAAAAAACTCTTTATTGTTTTCAGTATTCCCTTTTCCTCATGGCCCAGCAGGAGGAATTCTCCGGAGGCCGAATAAACACGGTAGTCTCCGTCGGCAAGCTCCGTTGGTATTTCATTGCCGCAGCGCAGTTTTCTCTCCTGCTCCGCTGTCACGATACAGCTGTCAAGGCTGCTGAAAAGCCTGTCCACCGGCAGCAGCAGCTCCTCCGCCCGTCCAAGGTCCGCATATTGCTGGACCTGGGCAATGGTGTGGGCATCCTCCACCCTGAACTGCCCGGCCTCAAGACGGCGAAGGCCGCTCATACATCCGCCGCATCCCAAAACCTGTCCCAGATCGTGACACAATGTGCGTATATAGGTACCCTTGGAACAGCGTATGTCCAGGAGGAAATCTCCCTCCTTTTCCCCTATCACATCTATATCGTGTACAATGATTTTCCTGGTCTTCCTCTCCACCTGGCCGCCCTTTCGGGCTATCTCGTAGAGGGGACGTCCCTTGTGCTTGATGGCGGAATACATAGGCGGCAGCTGTTCCTGTTCCCCTATAAACCGGCCCAAGGCTAACTCAAGCTCCTCCCCGGTAACGGAGACCGGGCGCCGCTCTAAAACGGATCCGCTTATATCCTGGGTATCGGTAACCAGCCCCAGGCGCAGAGAGGCCAGATAGCGTTTGTCATGTCCCTCGGCAAATTCCACGGCCCGTGTGGCCCGCCCTACAAACACCACCAGAAGTCCTGTGGCCATAGGGTCCAGCGTGCCTGAGTGACCGATGCGCCGCTGGTGCAAAATCCCCTTTAGCTTTGCCACCACGTCGTTGCTTGTCCAGTCCGGCTCCTTGTCTATAAGCAGGATGCCGTTCATTTCCAAACCTCGTCTACCACCTGGATAAGCAGCTCCTTTGCCATTTCAGGCGTGCCCATTATGGTGCAGCCGGCAGCCATGGCGTGTCCGCCGCCACCGAATACGGCGCAGATATCACTGCTGCTCACCTCAGGGTTTGAGCGCACGGAGATCTTGCAGTTGCCGTCGCCCTGTTCTTTTATGGTGATGCTCACCACTGCGTTCTCGGCCCGGCCGGCAAGTCCCGCCAGATCGTCGCAGTCGTCTTCGGTGGCTCCGGCTTTATCCATCATATCCAAGGTTACCGTAGCCACGCTTATCTTGCCGTCTCTGTAGTAGTCCATGCCCGCATATATCATGCTCTCCAGCATCAGCCTTGCTCTGGAGACCTTGCGGAAGAAGCGCAGATTTACCATGGCGTTGTCTGCGCCCAGGCGCAGCAGCTCCGAGGCGGCCCGGAGCGAGGCGGAATTTGTGTTGGAGTACTGGAAGCAGCCGGTGTCGGTACTCAGGCCGATGTACAGCAGCGTGGCCTCGTCCTTTGTTATCTCAGTGTTAATATTTAAAATTAGCTCCATCACCACCTCGGCGCAGGAGGACTTCTCCGGCCTGACCAGTTCTGCTCCGGCGTAGTGGCTGTTGGTTGGGTGGTGGTCGATGCAGCAGTTCACCGGGCCTTCATAGCCCTTGGGCAGCAGCCCTTCAGTGGCGATATCCACCGCCACCACGTATTTGTATTTATAACCCGCAGGGGCAAAGAACTCCTCCACGAAGGGACGAAGCTTATCGTTCACCTGGGTGTTTACATAGAGACAAGCTGTTCTGCCGCCTCTTCTCAGGGCGCTGCAAAGAGCGGCTGCGGAAGCCATGGTGTCCCCGTCTGGATTCTTGTGAGTTAGAATGAGTATATTCTCATGTCCCAGCAAAGTCTTTGCACACTGCTTATAGTTCATCTCTCTCACCCTCGTCCTGCTTTATATCCAGGGAGTTTATTACCTGGCTTATATGGGCGCCGTATTCTAT
>CALXGF010000100.1 GCA_944387735.1 uncultured Oscillospiraceae bacterium | reverse complement strand
GGGTTCAAGTCCCGCCTCGCGCACCACGTCGGAGCAAGCGATTGAGGCTTGCTCCGATTTTTTTAGTTTTAAAGGACAGCCACGGGAAATTCCCGCAGCTGTCCTTATTCACACCATTTACACTTTTTTCTCTAAGTACAGGCAGGGGGGAGGGGCGAATTCTCTCCGCTTTCCGGCGGCGCCGGGGCCGGGGATTTTCCGGCCCCTGACAGCTCTCCCCCCATTGGCAATCACTCTATGCCCAGCACTTTGTAGTCCTGCTTCTCCACGGCGGCCTTTAGAGCCTCGTCGGAGACGCCGCTGAGAGTGACCACGGCTGTGCCCGCCTGGTGGCTCACCTCCGCTTTCTCCACTCCCGGAATCTCCTCCAGGGCCTTTTTCACCCTGGCCTCGCAGTGGGAGCACATCATGCCTTCGATCTTCATAGTCTTTACCATTGTCTTATCCTCCTTGATTTCATGGTCTTTTATATTCGCCTTTTTGTGCTTTGCTCTTCTGTCATGCTTTGCGGAGCGCAGATCCAGGAAATTCAGTCTCAGAGCATTGGTAACCACGCAAAAGCTGCTCAGGCTCATGGCCGCTGCGGCTATCATTGGGCTGAGGCTTATGCCCAGGCCCGTCAATGCCCCCGCCGCCACGGGAATTCCGATGCTGTTATAGAAAAAGGCCCAGAACAGATTCTCGTGGATATTCCTCAGGGTGCCTCTCCCCAGGCGTATGGCGGCGCACAGGTCCAGAAGGCTGCCCTTCATCAGCACCACGTCGGCGGCGTCAATGGCAATGTCCGCTCCGGCGCCTATGGCTATTCCCAGGTCCGCCCGCTTCAGGGCCGGGGCGTCGTTTATCCCGTCCCCCACCATGGCGGTGAGACCCTCGGCGCATATCTCCCGGATGGCCGCCTCCTTGCCCTGGGGCAGCACCCCGGCAATGACCCGGTCAACCCCGGCCTGGCGGCCTATGGCCCTGGCAGTGCCCTCATTGTCCCCGGTGAGCATGACCACGTCTATGCCCATGTTCTTCAGCTGGCTCACCGCCTCCGGACTGTCCGGTTTGATCACATCCGCCACGGCTATTATGCCCAGCAGCTCTCCGCCTCTTGCAAAGAACAGGGGCGTCTTTCCCTGGGCGGACAGCTCCCCTGCCTGGGAGCGCAGCTCCTCCGGCACTGGGGCAAGGCCGGAGATGAAGTCCAAATTCCCTCCGGCGGCCGCCTGCCCTTCTATAAGGGCGGCAAGGCCGTTGCCAGGCAGAGCCCGGAAGTCCTCCGTCCCTCCCGGCTCCAGGCCCCGAGCTGCAGCCCCGGCCATTATGGCCTTTGCCAGAGGGTGCTCGCTTTTGCTCTCCAGAGAGGCGGCAAAGCTCAGCAGCTCCTTGTCCTCCACGCCTGAAACGGGCAGGATATCCGTTATCTCCGGGACCCCGGCAGTTATTGTGCCGGTCTTATCCAGCACCACGGTCTCCACCCGTCCGGCAGCCTCCAGGGAGGCGGCGGTCTTAAACAGCAGTCCATGCTTTGCCCCCAGGCCGCTGCCCACCATAATGGCCACGGGAGTTGCCAGGCCCAGGGCGCAGGGGCAGCTTATCACCAGCACGGAGATGCCCCGGCCCAGGGCAAAGCCCAGGCTCTCGCCCAGCAGCAGCCAGACAGCCGTGGTAACAAGGGCTATGGCCATCACCGCCGGCACGAAGACTCCGGAGACCTTGTCCGCCACCTTGGCGATGGGGGCCTTGGTGGCGCCGGCCTCGCTGACCATTTTGATTATCTGGCTGAGAGTGGTGTCTTCCCCCACTCTTGTAGCCCGGCAGCGGATATAGCCCGCCTGGTTCACCGTGGCGGCGGATACCCTGTCTCCCTCGGCCTTGTCCACAGGTATGCTCTCCCCGGTGAGGGCCGACTCGTCCACGCTGCTGCTGCCCTGGATTATAACTCCGTCCACGGGTATGCTCTCTCCGGGACGCACCGCAAAAATATCCCCCTCTTTCACATCCTCTATGGGGACCTCCCGCTCCGCCCCATTCTCCACCAGAGTGGCGGTCTTGGGGCTCAGCTCCATGAGTCCCCGCAGAGCGTCGGTGGTCTTGCCCTTGCTCCGGGCCTCCAGCATCTTGCCCACGGTTATAAGAGTGAGTATCATGGCCGCCGACTCGAAGTACAGCTCATGGCGCAGATGGGCGGCAGCCCCATCTCCCAGAGCGCACATCTGGAACATCACGGCGCAGCTGTAGATAAAAGCGGCTGCGGAGCCCAGGGCCACCAGGCTGTCCATATTGGGGGCCCTGTGGATAAGGCCCTTAAAGCCGCTTATAAAGAACTTCTGGTTTATCACCATCACCACGGCGGTGAGCAGCAGCTGGCTGAGGGCAAAGGCCATGGCGCTCTCCTCCAGCAGCTTCGGCACAGGCCAGCCCCACATGCCATGGCCCATGGAGATATACATAAGCGCCAGCAGGAAGCCCAGAGAGCTGACAAGACGCCGCTTCAGCGCCGGAGTCTCCCGGTCCTTCAGCTCATCTTCCTGAGCCTGCTTTGTCTTGCCGGCCGAGTCTTTCGGGCTGGCGCCGTAGCCCGCCGCCTCCACAGCCCGGATTATCTCCTCCTCGCTGGCGGCGCCCTCCACGGACATGGAGTTGGTGAGCAGGTTCACGGCGCACTGGCTCACCTCCGGCAGAGCCGACACAGCCTTTTCCACTCTGGCCGAGCAGGCGGCGCAGCTCATGCCTGTAACATTGTATTGCTTCATATTTTCCCTTACCTCGTATCTCAAACTAGCGCATCAGCTTTTGCAGGGTGGCCAGCAGCTCGTCGATGGTCTCGTCCTTACCGGCCCTGATGTCCTGGGCCACACAGCTGCGTATGTGCTGGCTCAGAAGCTCCTTGCTGAAGGCGTTGAGAGCCGCCGTGGCCGCCGATACCTGGGACAGGATGTCCGGGCAGTAGGCGCTTTTTTCCACCATACCCCGGATGCCCCGTATCTGGCCCTCCACTCTGTTGAGGCGGTTTATCAGATTCCTGTACTCCTCCTGGCTGCGGTGTTTTTTCCGCTCATGGCAGCAGCTATGCTCCGGTCTGCTCTCCGGCTCCGGGCCGCCGGCATGGGCCGTTTCCCATTCCATATCATCAGGCATACGTGCTCCCCCTTATTTTCATATATACCCCACCGGGGTATTTGCAGTATATACCCCCACCGGGTATTTGTCAAGGGCTTTGGCCTGTTTTTTTATGTATAATAAACCTCTGTCCTTGCATACTCTTCCCCATCTCTAAGCGTGTTTATACAAAACCGCCCATATTGTATGGCAAAAGTGCTAAATTTCCCGGCGAAAAGCAATTGATAATTGTGGAAAGCTGTGCTATAATCTTGTCAGATATATGCGGAGAAATTGTTTATTTTGTAACGCTCGGAGCTGTGCCCAGGAACTTTGGCTCCAGCTCCGTTTTGTTTAAAAATTCAAGTAAAATCAGAAAGGAAGATTTTATGGACGCAAAGTATCAGCCCCTATTTACACCCTGGAAGATCGGCAATGTGGAAATAAAGAACCGCATAGTCCAGTGCTCCATGGGCGGCACTTCCCTGTTCGGTTGGCTGGAGCCCAACCATTTTGATAAGGAAGCGGCCTATTTCCTGCTCAACAGAGCCCAGGACGGCGTGGGTCTCATCCTGCCCGGTATGCAGTGCGTCAGAGACCAGCTGGGTATTCCCGGCAGAAAGTGGCTGTACCAGAACGACCAGATGTTCAAGCAGCTGAAGGAATACATGGTAGAGTTCCACAAGACCGGAGCGAAGCTGTTCATTCAGCTGGCCGCCGGTATGGGCCGCTCCATGGCCATCAACGGCTGGATGACCGTGCTGGCAAAGCATGACATCCTCAACAAGCTGGCCAGCCCCATCGTGGACGTGCAGTACTGCTGCGCCTCCGCTTCCGCCACCCCCAACCGCTGGGCCGAGGATGTTAAGTCCCGTCCTCTAACCGTGGCGGAGATCCAGGAAATGGTTGAGGCTTTCGGCAAGACTGCCAAGCGTCTGAGAGAGGCCGGCGTGGACGGCGTCGAGATCCATGCAGTCCATGAAGGCTACCTCCTTGACCAGTTCACCATGAAGAACTGGAACTACCGTACTGACCAGTACGGCGGCTCCTTTGAGAACCGCTTCCGCTTCCCGGTGGAGATCGTCCAGGCCATCAAGAGAGAGGCCGGGGCAGACTTCCCCGTCTCCCTGCGTTACTCCGTGGTATCCAAGACCAAAGAGTGGGGCAAGGGCGCCATGCCTTACGAGACCGACTTTGAGGAGTGGGGCCGTGACATGGAGGAGTCCGAGCGGGCCGTGAAGTATCTGGGCGACGCCGGCTACGACATGTTCAACTGCGACAACGGTACTTACGACGCCTGGTACTGGGCCCATCCGCCACAGTACATGCCCGACAACTGCAACCTTGAGTATGTAAAGCATATCAAGAAGTTCACCGACAAGCCCGTGGTCTGCGCAGGCCGTATGGATCCTGTTGTGGCCGCCCAGGAGATAGCCGCCGGTACCATAGACGCCGTGGCCATCGCCCGCCAGAACCTTGTTGACCACGAATGGGTCCACAAGATCATGGAGGGCCGCCAGGACGAGATCAAGCCCTGTATCCGCTGCCATAACGGCTGCTTCAACTTCTCCAAGTGGAAGGGCGCTCCCAACCAGCAGAAGCTGGACGACTCTCTCCACCTGGCCCGCTGCGCTCTGAACCCCACCACCATGCAGCACAACCGCTACAAGATCGTCCCCACCAAGAAGCCCAAGAAAGTGGCCATTATCGGCGGCGGCATCGGCGGTATGGAGTGCGCCCTGGTGCTGCTCCAGAGAGGCCACAAGCCCGTCATCTTTGAAAAGACCAACGAGCTGGGCGGCCTGTTCCTCACCGCCTCCGCCATGAGCTTCAAGGAGAACGACAAGGAGCTGCTGCGCTGGTACAAGAGAGAGATAGAGAAGGCCGGAGTTGAGATACACTTCAACACCGAGGTCACCGACCTGGGAACTCTCCGGGGCTTCGACGACATAATCGTGGCTACCGGCTCCGTACCCAGAACAATGCCCACCGTGCCCGGCTTTGACAAGTGCCTCACCTTCACCCAGCTGCTGAAGGACAAGGTCCCCGTGGGCGACAAGGTGCTGTTTATCGGCGGCGGCCAGTCCTCCTGCGAGGCGGCCTATGACCTGGTCCTCCATGGCAAGCACCCCATCATTGTGGAGTACGCCAACGACCTGGTAGTGGCTCAGGCCACCTGCCTTGCCAACACCTCCTTCCTCCGGGATGCCATGGAGTATCATAAGGTGCCCGTATATCTGGAGCACACCGTCACCGCCATTCGGGACGGCTCCTGCACCGTGAAGAACCTCAAGACCGGCGACACCTTTGAGGTGGAGTGCGACAACGTGGTCAACGGCATCGGCTTTGTCCCCACCCCCGTGGGCGGCAAGAACAGCAAGGCCTACCGTGTGGGCGACTGCGTGGCCATCGGCAACCTGCGCACCGTTATCTGGCGCGCATGGGATGTGTGCATGAAGATCTAAAGCCATCAGATAAAAAAATCTGTCCGGTTCTCCGGACAGATTTTTTTATCTTTCTATCTATCTTATTTAATCTAAACGGGAAGCCCCCGGCGGCTGCCGGGGGCTGCTTTTCGACATATTCTTTTCAGTCTGTATCTTTCAGTCGGCCTTGGCCTTCATCAGCCTGGGTATTATAATGAGAGCCAACACTCCGCCGATTAGAGCGGTAACGCCTTGGGGCCAGGAGAACATGGCTGACATGGCCGACGCCTGCTTTTCCGGCACACTGCCCAGAGTGGCAATGACTGCGGGCACGGTGACCCACAGAAAGCCGCACTTTATAATGGCGCAGCAGACCATGGCGGCACGGCGGTCCAGCTTTATCCTGCGGCTCAGCCCAAAGAGTCCGGCCAGGATGGCGTTGCCGCAGGCTATCACCGGCACCAGCTGCGCCAGGGCCGGACCCACGCCCAGGAGGAAAGCCAGGGCGGAGGAAAAAAAGCCTATGCATATGCCGGAGAGAGCTCCTGTGCGCCAGGCAAAGACAAAGAGCACGCAGTTGACCAGGCTGCCGGTTATAAGCTGGGTCACGGACAGGGGACCTATTACCACCGCTCCGGCGGGAAAGACCTTTCCCGCCAGCTGGGCAAGGACCACCAGGGCAATGCCTATGGCGGTCTCCGCTACAAATTGTATGGCCTTATGCTGAGTTCTCATTCTGTCGCCTCGGAAAGCCTTGCCGCATAGCTGCTTTCGCCTGCTGTCTGTTTGGGCGCCTCTTCCTTGTATTTCTTCACCGCCGCCGAGGCTGCAGCCACGGGGGCTATCGTACCTGCTCCGGCCACGCAGCCGCCGGGACAGGCCATGCCCTCCAGCAGATAGCCGTTGCGCTTGCCGGCTTTGGCCATAAGCAGCATCTTCCGGCACTCCCGCAGGCCGTCGCCAAACTCCATTTTTATTTCCATGCCGGGCCTTATCCTGGAGATGTGGTCCGCCACGGCGGCGGCCACTCCGCCCACCACTGCAAAGCCCCGGCCTGCGCTGGTGCCCTCGTCGAATTCCTTGTCCTGTTCGTCGGGGACCAGGGTGGCAAAGTCCACTTCCTTGGCCTCGAACATGCCCTGGATCTCTTCAAAGGTCAGCACGAAATCCACATCGGAGCGGATGCTGCGCCGGGACGCCTCCAGCTTCTTGGCGGCGCAGGGGCCAACAAAAACTATCTTTGCGTCGGGATTGTCCTTCTTCACTATACGGGCAGTGAGCACCATGGGGGTCAGAGCCATGGAGATATAGTCGGTAAATTCGGGGAAGAGCTTCTTTGCCATGACGCTCCAGGCGGGGCAGCAGGAGGTGCCCATAAAGGGCTGCTTTTCCGGCACCTTTTCCAGAAAGTCCTCCGCCTCCTCTATGGTGCAGAGGTCTGCGCCCACGGCCACTTCCACAGTGTCGTCGAAGCCCAGGATGCGCATGGCCTTGCGAAGCTTAGCCGGGGTAGCGTCCTTAAACTGGCTGACGAAGGCGGGGGCCACGATGGCGATTATCCTGGTGCCGGACTTGATGGCCTGGATTATCTGGAATATCTGGCTCTTGTCGGCAATGGCGCCGAAGGGGCAGTTCACCAGGCACATGCCGCAGGATACGCACTTGTCATAGTCGATGACGGCCTTGCCGTTTTCGTCGCTGCCAATGGCGTCCATGCCGCAGGCTTTGGCGCAGGGCCGCTCAATGCGGCTGATGGCGTCATATGGGCACTGGTTAAGGCACTTGCCGCATTTAATGCACTTGCTCTGGTCGATGTTGCTCTTGCCGTCCTTGATGTAGATGGCGCCCTTGGGGCAGACAGCCTGGCAGGGGTGAGACAGGCAGCCCTGACAGTTGGAGGAGACACGGATCTCCTTTGGTGGGCAGCCGTTACAGGCAAAGGGGATAATGTTGATAAGTGGCGGCTCATAGTATTTTTCCGGAATACTCGCCTCTTCAATGCCGTCGCTGGCGGGGCCGTACTCGTCCGCTTTACGCAGGGGCAGGCCGCAGGCCAGACGTAGCCTCTCGGTGACAATAGCTCTCTCCAGAAAAATGTTGCTTCTGTATCTGGCCTCGCTGCCCGGAACTATCTTGTAGGGCAGGCGGTCTATACGGGAATAGTCCCCTCCCTCATAGGCCAGCTTGGCGACCTCCCTGAACACGCTGTTACGCAGATCGTCAACTACGCTGTGGATTCCTCTCATGTCCGTACCTCCGAAAAAGTATATTCATACGACAGTTGCATCCAATTTAATCCGTGGCATTGTCAAGTTTATCACGAGCATTTTTTCAAGTCAACTCTGCGGAATACTTTTGCCGAACTTCTCCGTATTGCCTGATTACCGCAAGGTTCCTGGCAAATTTTTCTCTTCTATACTATAATATTGTACAAATAAAGCCCGGATTGTCAAGTCCTTTTCCCCGCAGAGGGCAGGTCCGGCAGCTCGTATATAAATTCTTTTCAGCTGAAATATTTTATCCCTTTTTCCTACTATATAGACGAAGGGGAAAGGAAGTGGACACATGGAAGACGGCAGGATAATCGACCTGTTCTTTGAGCGCTCGGAGCAGGCCGTCCGTGAGCTGGAGGCCAAATACGGCCGTGGGGTGAAGGCCCTGGCCCTGAACATCCTGGGGGATGTGCGGGACGCCGAGGAGTGCGCCGCAGACACCTATCTGGCCGTGTGGAACAGCGTGCCTCCCAGAAGGCCGGAACATCTGAAAGCCTATACTCTGGCCATCGCCCGGAATCTGTCCCTGGATCGCTATCAAGGCATACGGGCCCGGAAGCGAAACAGCAGCTATGACCTGGCCCTGTCGGAGCTGGAGGACTGCCTGGCGTCAGAAGGGGATGCGGAAACGGAGCTGGAGGCCAGGGAGCTGGCGCGGGTCGTGAACCGCTTTCTCGCAGGGCTTTCAAAGGAGGACCGGCAGCTCTTTGTCTGCCGCTACTATCTGGCCCAGCCGGTGAAGGACATCGCCGTAAAGCTTAACGTGAGAAGCAATCGAGTTTCCCTGCGTCTCTTCCGTCTCCGGGAAAAACTGAAAAAATATCTTGAAAGGGAGGGGCTGATACAATGAGGCGTGAAAAAATTTCCCAGGCGCTGTCTATGCTGGACGAGAAGTACGTCCTGGAGGCCCTGGAGCTGACCGAGCCCGGCAGTGAGGCCCCGAAGGTGAGCGATATGAAAACTTCCCGGCACAGCACAAAAAATCTCCGGCGAACACTGCTGATAGCCGCCGTCATATCCGTGTTCTTTGCCGTCACCGCCTTTGCCATAGGCTACGGCATAGACCGGCAGCGGCAGCAGGAGCTGCGGGAGCAGCTGCAAATCGATGAAAACCAGGTGGAGGAATACACCGAATACCCGCTCCCAGAGGAGACAGGGGAAGCGGCCCCCTCCGACGGTGAGTTGACCGTCACCCTGCTGTCCTCCATCGGGGGCGTGGAGTACGACAGCATATATATCAACGTCTCGCCCTTCGAGAAGGAGTGGATACGTGGACAGCTTCCTGTGGGAGCCTCCTTTGACGGCGGCGAGAGCTTCGCCACCTGTACTCCGGCCATGAAAAACGGAGAGATGATATACGACGAAGCTACAAAGACAATCACCTTTGAATGTCACCGCTTCCACAGCAGTCCATATACCGACGAAATGATCGTGGCCTGTGGTCATGGCGACGGCAAAATGGAGCTGGGCCGCTTCCAGCTCAGCATAAGCGAGGTGGAGACCAGGCTGTGCCTCTTTGAAAAGCCTGTGGAATTCAGTGTGGATGAGCTGGGCAAGACCGGGCGGCTCCTGGGAGTGGAGCTGTACTCCGGAGGCATGACCTGGCTGCTGGAGCATGAGGACTCGGAGCGTTTTTATTATTACGTGAAGGGTCTGAGCTTTGAAGAGCTGAGTCCGGAGGAGCAGGAATGGATACGCAGCGTGGAGGTCCCCTGGGCCAATACCATCAGCGCCGTCACCACGGGCACCCTACACATGGCCGACGGTTCGGATATCGAACCCAGCTCCGCCGAGTCCGGGGATTATCAGGACGGCATCGTAAAACGCTACGGCAGTTTCTCTTTGACCACCATAGACCCTTACGATGTAGTCTCCATCCCCCTCTTTGACGGCAGCACCGTGGAGCTGGATTGACTCCCGGCAAAAGCCGCTCCATATGCAAATATCCCCATCCCGTTTGGGATGGGGATAGCTTTTTCATATCAAATATAGAAGCTGCCGCCGCTGTTGAAGAACCAGATGAAGTAATAGCCCACCATAAGATGGCCCAGCAGCAATCCCAGGCCCATGAGGCACAGCAGCGTCCCTCCGGACTTTTTCTTTGCAAAGCTCTCCTGTATCATCCGCCACAGCAGGCCGATGCCCAGGCCGAAAATGCAGGTATACATACTCAGGCTGCCCCAGTCAAAGTTGCCGTCGTTGGCCCGGTAACCCGTCTCCGTAAGAAAGACCGCCTCCAATATTGACACCAGCAGCGTCAGCAGGAATAGCCCTGTCTCCTCTTTTTTCTTCTCCCTCCGGAACTGAAGGGCAAGAGTATATATGGGCAGCAGCAGGGAACGCAGATACATCAGAGCCAAACTGCCCGCCTGGCTTAGGCTCAGGCTCCTTATGGAGATGCCGGACTCACCCTGCACGCCCTCTATACCCATGTCCTCCAGTATCTCGTTGCCGCTCTGGGAGAAGTCCCGGCTGAAGAGCATGGCGTACTGGCCTATACATATGAGCCCCGCAGGCACCACCGCCAGTCCCAATATTACCTCGTTTTTCAGGTACTTGCCTCTGTACTTTATAAAGTCGTATATCAGCAGGCCCAGCAGCGCCGGGCAGAAGGCAAAGGCAAAGTTGGGCTTGAAGCCTGTGGCAATGAGAAAGCTGAGCATGAAGCCCAGCCAGTTTCCCCGGCCTATGCTGTCGTGTCGCTGCTGCCAGCAGCGGAAAAAGCCGAGGAAGCTCAAGGGGATGAAGGTGCGGCTGAAAAGCACCGTCATGTTGTGATAGAGATTGCCGTTATAAGCGTTGAGATAGATGCCGGTCTGCACTCCCGGGATTATCCAGGGCCCGCAGAGATGGGCCAGGGCCGAGGTCAGGAAAGCCTGGACAGGACTGAGCCTGGGCAGCAGATAGCGGATGAACACGGCAAGAGTGAACAGGCCGATAAAATTGTTCAGCGTCAGGCTCACTGCAAGGGCCCGCTGGGCGAAATATTCTCCCCCCAGGTAGAACAGCTGTATAAGCAGGCTGCTCAGGCCGTAGTCGTTGTGGCCCAGGGCCAGCTTTATATGGGCGGGCACGTCGGAGAACACCAGGCCGGTACAGGCGCAGTAAAACACCTTCCACCACTTATAGCAGAGGAAAGCCGTAAACATCAGGCTGAATACCGCCATGGGAAGCTCAGTCTTCTTTTTAGTGCCCAGTATATCCATCGGGTGCGTTTCCTTTCTCCGGCAAAGCTCCGTGCTTGGATTATAACCCAAAAAGGCGAAAAGAACAAGCGTCCGGGCATTAAAAAGAGAGCGGTCTCCCGCTCTCTGCCATTTATTGGTATGTATTCACTTTCTGTTCTTTCTCTGCACGGTGTAGACATAGGCGCCTATACCCACAAGGCCCAGCAGGGCCAGCATAAGCACTATCTGTAAAAAGGCGCTGCCGGCATTGGTCTCATGGGGCTCATGTACCGTAACGGTATGGGTGGGGGAAGGGCTGGCGCTGGAATTGGGTGCGGCGGAAGCGCCGGGGCTGGCCGTAGCCGTGGCCGTAGGGCTGGGACTGGCCGTAGCCGTGGGGCTGGGCGTAGGCGTGGAGCGCTCGGCCACCTGTACGGTGAAGGTAGTGCTTGCCGAGCCGTAGATGACCTTCACCTGCTGGCTGCCGGCGCTGCTGAATACCATAGGCGTGCAGGTGAAGCCCTGGCTCACATCGGTGATCTGCTTATTGGTCACCACCCGGATGGAAAGGCCCGTGGTATCCAGCCTGTCGCCCACGGTGTAGCTGGTCTTGGCGGGCATGCTGGAGATGCTGATGCTCTGCACCACTTCCTTTTCCGCCTCCACCTCCACGGTGAAGGTGCAGCTCTTGCCCTGGTATTTCACCGTAATGGTCTGGGTGCCGGAGACATTGAGTACAGCGGGGGAGACCTCCAGCCCGCCGGTCACGTCATAATAGCCCTGGTTGGTGTACACCCTCACAGAGAGGCCGTCGGTGACCAGGCGGTCGCCCTCCTTGTAATTGGTCTTGCTGGGCAAAGTCAAAACTCCGATACCCTCTATCACCGGCTCATTGTTCTCCACGGTGACCGCTATAGGGGATGATATCACCGAGGCGGAGCCGTTGGGGCCGGAACTGGTAACTACGCAGAAGTAGTAATTGGTGCCTTCGCTGCTGGTGTCGGCATAGTAGTTGCTGCCGGTGGCGTTGACTATCAGGGAGCCGCTCATGTTTGTACCGTCTATGCTCCGGTACCACTGGTAGCTGAGCGTTCCTCCGTCCTGGGACTGGGCGGTTACGGAGATGATAGCTATATCTCCCAAGCTGCAATTTACATTGGCGCTGGTATAAACCACGGGCTCCAGGGCGCTGTCCGGGATCAGCTCCACGGCATAGGCTCCGGGTGCGGCGGCCAGAAGCAGCAGCAGGGCCAGAGCCAGAGAAACAAGTCTTTTTTTCATTTTTTCATCCATGTCCTTTCTGAATCAGTAATACCATATCCTCAAACCATTGTCAACAGTTGTGAAGCCGCAAAAAATATGCTAAAATACATTTTAGTAATCGACCGCCAAGTATGTGCTTTAGGAAAGGAGATCAAGCCATGTCATTCACCCAATGGTACAAAGAGATGGCCGTATACCAGATCTGGCCCCGCAGTTTCCGGGACGGCAACGGCGACGGCATAGGCGACCTCTGGGGAGTGCTGGAAAAGCTGGACTATATAAAAAGCCTGAACGTGGACGCCATTTGGTTCTCCCCTCTCTATCCCTCCCCAAATGCCGACTACGGCTACGACATAGCCGATTACAAATCCATCCATCCCGATTTCGGGGACCTGGAGCTGTTTCGCCAGGTACTGGACGAGGCCCATAAGCGGGGACTGAAGGTGTTCATGGACCTGGTGGTGAACCACAGCTCCGACCAGCATCCCTGGTTCAAGGAGAGCCGCAAGTCCAAAGACAGCCCCTACCATGACTACTATTACTGGCGGCAGGGACGCAAGGGCCCCGGCGCCAGAACTCTGCCCCCCAACAACTGGACCAGTCTCTTTGAGGGCGGCGCCTGGGAGTATGACGCTAATTTAGACGAATACTATCTACATTTGTTCGCAAAAAAGCAGCCGGATCTGAACATGAGCAATCCCAAAGTCCGCAGCGAAGTGAAGGACATTCTCCGCTTCTGGCTGGACCTGGGAGTAGACGGCTTCCGGGAGGACGTGGTCACCTTCATCGCCAAGGCTCCGGGACTCCCCAACTCCTATCCCAGGCTGCCCATAGCCAACGGCATGAAGTATTTCTCCAACCGCCCGGAGGTCTACGACTATCTGAAGGAATTTCGGGACGAGGTTCTGAAGGACTACGACTGCTTTACTGTGGGTGAGAGCCCCCTGACCGATGCAGACATAGCTTTAAGATACGTCACAGAGGGCGAAGGCCAGGTCCTCAATGAGATGATAGCCTTCTCCCATATGGAGGCGGACTGTTTCATGACGGATATGCTCCGGCGTCCTTTCAGTCTCAGGAAGATGAAGCGGGCCTTTTCCGACTGGCAGTACAAGCTCGCCGGCAAGGGCTGGAACGCCCTGTACATAGAGAACCACGACCACGCCCGGATAATCAGCCGCTACGGCAGCGAAGACTATCCCGTGGAGAGCGGCAAGCTGCTGGCGGCCATGTACATACTCCAGCGGGGCACGCCCTTTATATATCAGGGCCAGGAGATAGGCATGACCAATATCCGTCTGCCGGAGATAGGCATGTATAAGGACGTGGCCAGCCACAACAATTACCGCATATTCAGCAAGCTTTTCGGCAAAAAGAGAGCCATGGAACTGCTGAAGGAGACCAGCCGGGAAAACGCCCGAACCCCCGTGCAGTGGGACGCCACGGCCAACGGGGGCTTCAGCAGCGTCCGGCCCTGGTTCAATGTGAACCCCAACTATACCGCCGTGAACGTGGCCGCTCAGGAGAACGACCCCGACTCCCTTCTGAACTTTTATCGGCAGCTGCTGGCCTACCGGAAGTCCGAGCCTTTGGTCCTCTACGGGGATTATCTGGAGCTGTACCCCAAAGACAGATACTTCTACGCCTATGAGCGCAGCTATCGGGGCAGGCGGCTGCTGGTCATCTGCCATTTCAGCTCCCTTTTCCACGACTTCACGGCCCCGGCAGACATGGACCTGGCAGAGGGGAAACTGCTGTTTTCCAACTATAAAGAGAACGGGCTCAAGGACAGGGGCTTTTCCGCCCGTCCCTGGGAGCTTAGGGTGTATGAGCTTTAAGTGCCCCGCAGAGAGGATGAGCGATATGAACAGCGTAAACGAGAAAGCCTATGCCAAGCTGAACATCTCCCTGGACGTGTCCAGCCGCCGCCCGGACGGCTACCACGATATGGTGATGGTCATGCAGACCATATCTCTTTATGACGATATACGGCTGAGCCTGGACTGCAGCGGCAGGGTACGTGCAAAAACCAACCTGCCCTTTATCCCCGGAGATGAGCGGAACCTGGCGGTGAAGGCTGCTTTGAAATTTCTGGAGGCCACCGGCCATGAAGGCCAGGGCGTGTTCATACGCCTGGAGAAGTCCGTCCCCGTAGGGGCGGGCATGGGCGGCGGCTCCTCGGATGCGGCGGCAGTTCTGAGGGGCATGAACCGGCTTTATGGCTCCCCCTTTTCCCGCTCCGATTTGGAGGAGCTGGCCTGCGCCGTGGGCTCCGACGTAGCCTTTTGCGTGGCGGGGGGCACGGCCCTGGCCACAGGCCGGGGCGAGAAGCTCCGGGCCCTGCCCCCCCTGCCGGACTGCACCTTCGTGGTGTGCAAGCCGGAGTTTTCCATATCCACTCCGGAGCTGTTCAAAAAGCTGGACCAGGTCCCTCTCCGCCGCCATCCCGACACTGCCGGCCTCGTCTCCGCCATAGAGCAGAGGGACTTGAGCCAGATGTGCCGCAGGATATACAATGTATTTGAGGACGTGGAGGACAGGCGGCTTCGCACAGTGTCGGAGATAAAGAGCCTGCTGCTGGATTACGGAGCCCTGGGAGCGGCGATGACCGGCACCGGCTCGGCGGTGTTCGGAGTCTTTCGCCCGGAGGCGGCCACGGAAAAGCTCTGCGCTCTGCTGCGCCGGGAATACGGTTTCTGCGAGAGCGCCCGCTGCGTGGACAGGTACCTGGATTGAGACGGGGAAAAAAGCCTTGCAAGCCGGCTCCTCCTGTGATAGAATAAGTCCGCTTTGCGGCAGACAGTTCGTGACCATCCTGTCTATAAATAAAACTAGGGACGAAGACAAATATCATGTGAATTTACAGGATTTATTTGTTTAGGCGCACCCTGGGGGTGCGCCTTTTTATGTCCGGAGGTGATGAAGATGGATATGAAGAATATGGACAAGACCCGGAAGCTCTGCTTCTCCGCCGCCGTCATGGCTATATATAGTGCTGATGTATCTGACCCAGAGCTTTGCTTTCGGCCAGTACCAGGTACGCATAGCTACCGCCATATATTCCACCGCATATCTGTTTTCGTTCCTGGTTGCGCCGCTGGCTCTGGCCAATCTGCTGTCCAATCTGCTCATGGGCGGCTTTGGCTTTTTCGATATCGTGGGCGGCGGCCTGGTGGGTCTGCTCACCGCAGGCTGCTGTGCCTGGCTGGGCAGAAAGCGGCTGAACATCGCCCTCACCGCCCTGCCCGTCACCCTGATACCGACCCTGGGCGTGGCCTCCTGGCTGAGCTACCTGCTGTCCACGCCCTACTGGATCATGGCTCTGAGCCTGCTGGTGGGCCAGTTCATCTCCGGCATAGCCGGGGCTCTGCTGGTCTCAGCCCTGAAAAAGCTCTGGAAATTTGACTGAGGAGGAAAATAATATGAGCGGCAGAAATTCCGCCGAGGCCGAGGGCCTCTCCCTGCTGGGAAACAAGAAAACCGTATACAAAAGCGACTATGCCCCGGAGGTACTGGAGACCTTTGTGAACAAGCACCCGGACAACGACTATTTCGTCAAGTTCAACTGCCCGGAGTTCACCAGTCTCTGCCCTATCACCGGGCAGCCGGACTTCGCCACCATCTACATCTCCTACGTGCCGGGAGAGCGCATGGTGGAGAGCAAATCCCTTAAGCTGTATCTCTACAGCTTTCGCAACCACGGTGACTTTCACGAGGACTGCATGAACATCATCATGAAGGATCTGATAAAGCTCATGGATCCCAAATACATAGAGGTATGGGGCAAGTTTACACCAAGGGGGGGCCTCTCCATAGACCCCTACTGCAACTATGGCCGTCCCGGCACTCGCTGGGAGGAAGTGGCCTGGCAGCGGCTGAGCATGCACGACCTGTATCCGGAAAAGGTGGACAACCGATGATTTTCAATTCCCCGGTTTAAGATATGCGCTAACCGTCTATGCTATGTACATACTACATAGCAAGGACGGTTTTTTTATATGTTCAAGACCAGAATAAAATCCCTGAAGCTCTGGGAGACGGCCCTGCTCATAGCCCTGTCTCTCACCACTTTGGCAGCCCTCTGGGCCCAGGGGCGGCAGAACTCTCTCAGCGGGAAGCTGGTGCGCTTTCACGTCCTCGCCGTCTCCGACGACGAGTATGAGCAGCAGCTGAAGCTGCGGGTACGGGACGCAGTGCTGGAGTATATCTCCCCCAAGCTGGAGGCCGTTGAGAGCAGCGCTCAGGCCAGGGAAATACTGGCATCAGAGCTGGACAATATCCGCAGTACAGCTCAGGCCGTGGCAGAGGGCCGGGACGTCACCGTCACTCTCACCAGGGAGGATTACCCCACCAAGAGTTATGAGGGCTTTACTCTCCCCGCCGGGGAGTATGAGTCTCTCCGGGTCATTCTGGGGGAGGGCCGGGGCCACAACTGGTGGTGCATAGTCTTTCCCCCCGTCTGCCTCTCCGCCGCCCAGGCGGAGACCGTGGAAGAGCAGCTGGGCGAGGAGGATTTCCGCCTCATCAGCGAGGAGGATGGCTATGAGCTGCGCTTCAGAGCCCTGGAACTCTGGGGGGAACTGGTGGAAAAACTCGGTTGAGTTTATGGCACAGCTGTTGCGTCGGAATCCTGAGGAGTGTATAATATTCCCATAAAAACAATATGGGGAGAGGACAAGGATATGAAGCTGTGCAACATAAATGTAAATGGCGAGACCCATCTGGCCCTGGTGACCTCACGGGGCGTGGTAGACCTGAAGGCCGCCGGCTATGCCGGCAGTATGAATCAGCTTATCTCCGGAGGCTGCACCGGGGAGCTGGAAAAATTTGCAGAGGACGAGAGCCTGCCGGTGGTGGAAAGGCCCGTCTTTGCCAACGTGGTGGAGCCCATAGGAAAGCTGCTCTGCGTGGGGTTGAATTACCGCAGCCACGCCGCCGGCATTAATATGAAAGTTCCCGAATACCCCATCCTCTTTTCTAAATTTGCCAATGCCCTGACGCCCTGCGGAGCCCCGGTGGAGCTGCCGGCTTGGGAGAGCAGCTACGACTACGAGGCGGAGCTGGTAATAGTCATAGGCAGGGAGTGCTGGAACGTGGATGAAAAGCAGGCCAAGGCCGCCGTCTTTGGCTACACCTGCGGCAACGACTTCTCCCTGAGAGACGCCCAGATGCGCAGCGGCCAGTGGCTCATCGGCAAGACCATGCCCGGCTTCGGCCCCTGCGGCCCCTGCATAGTC
>CALXGF010000099.1 GCA_944387735.1 uncultured Oscillospiraceae bacterium | reverse complement strand
GCTGGACGGCAACGTGATAGGCCCCAAGATCCTGGGCAACTCCGTGGGCATCAACGGCTTTTGGGTCATGTTCTCCATTATCGTGGGCGCCGGCTTCTTCGGCTTCTGGGGCATGCTTCTGGGCGTGCCGGTATTTGTGGTGATCTATGCCGCAATCAACAGCAGCGTCACCCGCAAGCTAAAAAGAAGCGACCTCCCTTGGGAGGTCGCCGATTACAAGGATATCGACTATATTGACCCGGTCAGCTACCAGCCGGTGAAAAAAGACCGGGAAGATCAGACATGAGCCAGACGCTCCCTGGCTGCTCTCAGTCCCTCTGCCAGAGCGTGGATATCCTCCTCCGTGTTGAAGCGGGAGAGGCCGATGCGTATGGCCCCGTCAATGACCCTGGGCTCCAGGCCCAGAGCTTCCAGCACATGGCTCCGCCCGCCCTTCTTGCAGGCGGAGCTTTTTGATACGTATATCTCCCGCTCCTCCATATAGTTCATCAGCACCTCGCTGCGCCAGCCGGGCAGGGATATGCTGAGAATGTGGGGAGCGCCCCCGCCTATGACCACCAGCTCCGGGAGGTCACGGCTCAGCTCCTCTATGGCCAGGCTGCGGAGCGCAGCCATGTGCCGGGCGTTCTCCTCAAAGCCCGCCTTTGCCACAGCGCAGGCGGCTCCGAAGGCGGCTATCTGAGACATGGCCTCGGTGCCCGCCCGGCGTCCCGACTCCTGGGAGCCGCCCAGGATATAAGGCTTGAGCTTAAGGCCGTTTCTGATGTATAATGCCCCTATGCCCTTTGGTGCGTGGATCTTGTGGCCGCTGATGCTTATCATGTCCGCCCCCAGGGACTTGGCCGTAAAGGGCAGCTTCATGAAAGCCTGCACGGCGTCGGTATGGAGCAGGGCCTGGGAGGCCGCTTTTTTCATGGCCTTGGCTATGGCGGCGATGTCAGTCACGGCCCCGGTCTCATTGTTGACCAGCATCAGCGACACCAATATGGTGTCGCTCCTGAGAGCGTCCAGCACCGCCTGCGCCGGGATGGCCCCGGTTCTGTCGGGCCGGAGCCTGGTCACCTCATAGCCCTGGCGCTCCAGCTCCTCCAGGGACTTGAGCACGGCGTCGTGCTCCGCCATGGAGCTTATCACATGCTTTCCCCGGCGGCGCATCAGCTCCGCCCCCTTGAGTATGGCCCAGTTGTCGCTCTCGCTGCCGCAGGAGGTGAACACCAGCTCCTGGGGCGTACAGCCCAGGGCAGACGCCACCTGCTTGCGGCTCTCGTCCAGCAGCCGTTTTGCCTCACGGCCCTTGGTGTGGGTGGAGCTGGGGTTGCCGTAGCTCTCGGTCATTGCTTTTAAAGCCGCCTCCGCCGCCTCCCGGCAGACTCTGGTGGTGGCTGAATTGTCCAGATAGTGTTCCATATCGCACACTCCAATGTTTTTTCTACAGGAGATAACCATGAAATACATTATATCCACTCTTGGCTGCAAGGTCAACCAGTATGAGACCCAGGCCATGGAGGCCCTGCTGCAGCAGCATGGCCACAGCCCCGCTAAGGACGGCGAGCAGGCCGACGCCGTTATAGTCAACACCTGCGCCGTCACCGCCGAGAGCGGCCGGAAATCCCGCCAGACCATCCGCCGCCTGAAAGAGGCCAATCCCCAGGCCGTGCTGGCCGTCTGCGGCTGCTACTCCCAGATAAGCGACAAGGATGTGGCCGAGCTGGGCGCCCAGGTAATCTTCGGCGCCGCTGACAGGAAAAAGCTGGTAGATGCCGTGGAGGAGGCCGTGGAAAAGGGCCTGGGCTGCCGGTACATAGACCAGCCCTTCAAACGCCGGGACTTTGAGCGGCTGCCCTCCGGGGCCGTGTCCGGCCGCACCAGAGCCATGCTGAAGATTCAGGACGGCTGCGTCAACTTCTGCTCATACTGCATCATCCCCTACGCCAGGGGCCGCCTGCGCAGCTTGCCTATACCCGAGGCGGTCCCGGAGGTTAAAAAGCTCCGGGACCTGGGCTACAGAGAGGTGGTGCTCACCGGCATTGAGGTGGCTTCCTACGGTCTGGACCTGCCGGAGCGCCCCGGCCTGGCAGACCTGGTCTGCGCCGTGGCAGAAGCCGCAGGGGAGATGCGTATACGCCTCAGCTCCCTGGAGCCCACCGTGATAACGGAGGACTTCTGCCGCCGCCTGGCCGCCGCAGGCCGGCTATGCCGTCATTTCCACCTGTCCCTTCAGTCCGGCTGCGACAAGACCCTGAAGGCCATGAACCGCAAGTACGACACCGCCCGCTTCTACAGGGCCGTGGAGCTGCTGCGGGAATACTTCCCCGGCTGCGCCCTCACCTGCGACCTAATCACCGGTTTCCCCGGAGAGACGGAGGAGGCCCACCGGGAGACTCTGGAATTCATAAAAAAGTGCGCCTTTGAGAGCATGCACATCTTCCCCTATTCCCGCCGCCCCGGCACTCCGGCGGACTCCATGCCCGGCCAGGTGGAAAACGCCGTAAAGGCCCGCCGGGCCCATGAGGCCCAGGAGATAGCCCGGCAGATGCACCAGGACTTTCTCCGCTCCTGTCTGGGCCGCTCCCTCCCCGTGCTCTTTGAGACCCGGGAGGATGGGCTCTGGTCCGGGCACAGCGACAGCTATGTGCTGGTATCCGCCCCCGGTGAAAATCTTCGGGGACAAATACGCTCCGTGCTGATAAGCCAGGTCCGGGGAGAGCAGCTTTTTGGGCACTTGGACCATTGACGAAATTGCGGCTATAGAGTATTATATCTTAGAATTAACAAACCATAGGAGATGACATTGTGGCCAGAGAAAACATTTTTAACTTTTCGGCGGGGCCCTCGGTGATGCCCCTGTCCGCCCTGGAGTCTGCCCGGCAAGACCTGCCGGACTACAAGGGCAGCGGTATATCCGTGATGGAGATGAGCCACAGAAGTAAACTCTTCCAGGATATTTTTGACAGCGCCAAGCTCAGCCTCAAGGAGCTTATGCAGGTGCCGGACTCCCACGAGATTCTCTTCCTCCAGGGCGGGGCCACTCTGCAGTTTGCCGCCATACCCATGAATCTCATTGAGGGCGGCTGCGCCGACTATGCCGTCACCGGCAACTTTTCAAAGAAAGCCGCCGTGGAGGCGGAGAAATACGGCAAGGTGAACATCGCCGGAGACAGCTCAGCCACCGGCTTCGACCGTATCCCCGGCCAGGATGAGCTGAAGTGTACAGAGGGCGCAAAGTACTTCTACTACTGCGGAAATAACACCGTCTACGGCACCGAGTGGCAGTATGTGCCCCAGGTCTCCGCCCCCCTGGTGTGCGACATGTCCTCCGATATCCTGTCCTACCCGGTGGACGTGTCCCGCTTCGGCCTTATCTATGCCGGGGCTCAGAAGAACATGGCCCCCGCCGGGCTCACCGTGGTCATTGTAGACAAGGCGCTGCTGGGCCGGGAGCTGCCCTTCACCCCCCAGGTGATGAGCTACAAGGCGCTCTCTGAACACGACTCCATGCTGAACACTCCTCCCTGCTGGTGCATATACATGCTGGGTCTGACTCTGGACTGGATAAAAGCCCAGGGCGGCCTTGAGGCTATGGACGCCCGGCGCCGGGAGAGAGCCTCCCTCCTCTACGATTTTCTGGACAACAGCCGTATATTCAAGGCCCATGCCCTGCCCGGTTCCCGCAGCTTTATGAACGTCACTTTCTCCACCGGCGACAAGGAGCTGGACGCCCAATTTATAAAGGGCGGCGCCGATATCGGCCTGCTGAATCTCAAGGGCCACAAGGTGGCCGGGGGCATGAGAGCCTCCATCTACAACGCCATGCCTCTGGAAGGTGTGCAGAAGCTGGTAGATTATATGAAGGAGTTTGAACTTAGCCATGTTTAATATACGTACCATGAACGCCATATCCCCCTCCGGCATAGAGGTGCTGGAAAAGAAAGGCTGCACCGTAGGCCCCGATGTGGAAAATGCCCAGGCCTACCTTATCCGCAGCGCCGACCTCCACTCCTCTCCCCTGCCGGAGAGCCTCTTGGCCATCGGCCGCGCCGGAGCAGGCACCAACAACATCCCCGTGGCCGACTGTACCCAGAAGGGCATCGTGGTATTTAACAGCCCCGGCGCCAACGCCGAGGCCGTAAAAGAGCAGGAGATTTGCGCCATGGTCATGGCCTCCCGGGACGTGCTGGGCAGCATCGAATGGGTCAGGTCCATTGCCGACCGGGGAGACGAGATACCCGCTCTGGTGGAAAAGTGCAAGTCCCATTTCGCCGGTCCGGAGCTGCTGGGCAAATCCCTGGGGGTCATCGGCCTGGGAGCCACCGGCTCCATGGTGGCCAACGCCGCTCTCGCCATCGGCATGGTGGTCTACGGCTACGACCCCTTCATGTCTGTGGACGCCGCCTGGCGCCTCTCCGGCAACGTCATACACTCCGACAGCATAGACGATATCTTCTCCAACTGCGACTATATAAGCCTCAACGTGCCTTACAACAAGGGTACCCACTGCCTGCTGGACCGCTCCGCCTTCCAGAAAATGAGAGACGGCGTGCGTATCTTCAACGAGAGCCGGGCCGAGGTGGTGGACGACGAGGCAATGACCGAGGCCCTTGTGAGCGGCAAGGTGGCAAAGTACGTCACCGACTTCCCCAACAAGGTCATCCTCAAGGCCCCCAATGTCATTGCCATGCCCCATCTGGGCGCCTGCACCCCCGAGAGCGAGGACCGCTGCGCTATAATGGCCGCACGGGAACTCTACGACTATCTGGCCAACGGCAACATAAAAAACTCCGTGAACCTGCCCGACGTGTCTCTGTCCCGCATGGGCGTGTGCCGTCTGTGCGTTATCCATCACAACGTGCCCAAGATGATAAACCGCATCCTGGACCGCCTGGGGGCCGACGTGAACGTGGAACACATGATAAACAAGCCTCGGGACTCCTATGCCTATACTATGGTGGACCTGGGCAGCCCCATAGACGAGGCCACCGCCCAGAGCATCCGCTCCATGGAGCATGTGCTGAGAGTTCGGGTCATATAAAAGCTTTAGACTTTCAATAACCCAAAAGTGAAGTTCGCCTTTACAGGCGGCTTCCCTTTAAATCAAGCTTTTTCGGGAGGTTTTTTCATGAATCTCTATGAGTCCGGGGAGATGTATCTGGAGAGCATCTACGTTCTCTCCCTAAAAAATCCCTGCGTTCGCTCCATCGACGTCGGGGAATATCTGGGCTATTCCAAGCCCAGCGTCAGCCGGGCCATGAGCGCCCTGAAAAGCGGCGGCTATGTCACCGCAGATAAGGACGGTTCCCTGCGCCTCACCCCTGCCGGGCTGGAGGTGGCGGAGAAGATCTACACCCGGCACACGGTGCTCTCCGGCCTCTTGCTGCGCCTGGGGGTGGATGAAAAGACAGCCGTTGAGGACGCCTGCCGTATCGAGCACGTCATCAGCGACGAGAGCTTCAGGGCTATCCGGGAGCATGCCCAGGAAATGGGCAGCCATCCCGAAGGCGGGAATTGAGCTTTCTGCTCAGTGCCTGCTGCGGGATATCTCAAATTCAGTTTATTGCCAGCAAAAAGTCCGGCCGCTTTTCATCGGCCGGACTTTTTGGCTTGTACGACTTATTCAAATTCTATCGTTGCAGGGGGTTTGGAGGTAACGTCGTAGAGTACCCGGTTGACCCCTCTCACCTCGTTGACTATACGCACGGAGATGCGGTCCAGCACGTCGTAGGGTATGCGGGCCCAATCGGCGGTCATGAAGTCGGAGGTCTCCACCGCCCGCAGGGCTATGGCGTAGTCATAGCTGCGCCCGTCGCCCATCACTCCCACGGAGCGCATATTGGTGAGAGCGGCAAAATACTGGCTGAGCACGGAGTCCAAGCCGGCTCTTGATATCTCCTCGCGGAAAATGTAGTCCGCATCCCGGAGCATGTCCAGCTTCTCCTTGGTGATCTCCCCTATAACCCGTATACCCAGTCCGGGGCCGGGGAAGGGCTGGCGCATCACCAGGTACTCCGGCAGGCCCAGCTCCCGGCCCAGCTGACGTACCTCGTCCTTGAAGAGCATGCGCAGAGGCTCTATTATCTCCTTGAAATCTACAAAGTCCGGCAGGCCCCCCACATTGTGATGGCTCTTTATCACCGCCGCCTCGCCCTTGCCGGACTCGATGACGTCGGGATATATGGTGCCCTGGACCAGGTAATCCACGGCGCCTATTTTCTTGCCCTCCTGCTCAAAGACCCGGATGAACTCCTCGCCGATTATTTTCCGCTTCCGCTCCGGGTCGGTGACTCCCGCCAGCGCTTTCAGGAAACGGGTCTCTTCATTGCAGCGGATAAAGTTTATATCCCAGCGGGAGAAAGCCTGCTCCACCTCGTCCCCCTCGTCCTTGCGCATCAGGCCGTGGTCTACAAACACGCAGCTGAGCTGGGCGCCCACCGCTTCCGCCAGCAGAGCGGCGGCTACGGAGGAATCTACCCCGCCGGAGAGGGCCAGCAGCACCTTGCCGCCGCCCACCTTGGCACGTATCTCCTCAATGGCCCGGCGCTTATAGTCGGCCATGGTCCAGTCCCCATGGGCATGGCAGATATTATACAGGAAGTTTTTCAGCATTTGGCTGCCGTACTGGGTGTGGTTCACCTCCGGATGGAATTGCACCCCGTAAAATCGGCGTTTCTCATCGCAGATGCCCACAGTGGGGCAGGCTTTGGAGTGGGCCACCAGTCTAAAGCCCTGGGGCACCTTGGCCATGTAGTCCCCGTGGCTCATCCAGGTGACGCTCTCCTGGGGCAGGTCCCTGAAAAGGCTGCATGTAGTGTCAAACCAGGTGGAGGTCTTGCCGTACTCCCTGGCGGAGTCGTCCTGGGCAGCGGTGACCAGACCTCCCAGCTCATGGCTCAGCAGCTGGCAGCCGTAGCATATGCCCAGGATAGGCACTCCCAGCTCGTATATTCCCTTGGCAGGGTGGGGGGAGTTTTCTGCGTACACGCTGTTGGGGCCCCCGGTGAAGATTATGCCTATGGGGTCAAAGCTCTTTATCTCCTCCAAGCTCATGTCATGGGGCTTTACCTCGCAGTAGACGTTGCACTCTCTCACCCGGCGGGCTATCAGCTGGTTATATTGTCCGCCAAAATCCAGTATAAGTATCTTTTGATTGTCCATTTCTTTTCTCTTTTCTCAAATATTCGTTGTATGGGGCTCTGCTCTCACTCCAGCCAACTGGGGTAGAGCGGGTCGTTCCAGGAGAAAGAATAGGCGCTGTCGGCGTAATTGCCGAACTGCTTTCTCAGCTCTATATATCTGGGGTGCTGAACATACTGCCAGGTATCCAGATTCAGATCCACATACCTCCAGCGTCCTTCGGTGGGATCGCCGGCGGAGGTATTTATCTCGCAGTCAGGCAGCAGCTCCTTAAGTTCTTCCACCTGCTCCCTATTCACAGATGTCCAGCCGCCTATCCACAGCCGCTCCAGCTTGGTCATTCCGTAGAGGGCGCTCAGGTCCATTTCATCGGTCTGGAGAAGATTGCAGATGTTCAGATGCTCCAGATTGGTGAGATTGGCCAGGGCGCTGATGTCGGTAACATAGCTGGTCTGTATCTCCAGATACTCCATTTTGGTGCAGCCTGCTATGGGACTCAGGTCGCTGAACCAGTCCATGGCCAGGATACACACCTCCAGGTCCGGCATATATTCCAGGAAGGAGACGTCGGTGAGGTACTCATTGTGGCCTACATCCAGGTATTTTACCTTGGTGCAGTATTTAAGAGCCTGGGTATTCTCCGGGGTGAGCATGCCCCCCACGGAGGGCTTGGAGGCCAGGATGCGCTCCACATCCGTGCGAACGCTGTAGCAGTCTCCAAACCAGACTCGCCACACCACCTCCACATCCGGGAACTCGTCCCGTATGGAGGCCATCTCCTCGTTGCTCAGCCCGCAGCTGTCCATGTCCAGGTACTCCATGTCCGGCAGGCACCTGAGAGCCGCCTTTACCGTGGCGCCCCCGTCCTCTACGGGAATATACTTCAAATCCAGGCTGGTCTCATCCAGGGACACTTCTACTCCATATACGTCCCCGTAATAGCTCAACTTCAACTCCGGGAAGGCGCTGCGTATCTCCGCCACATCTTCCCAGCCGAAGCCCTCCCTGGTCCTGCCCAGCTCTATGCTGCTGAGATTGGGCAGGCAGGAGGCGGCCTCTATCATCGCAGGCACGTCTTCGTGCTTCAGCTCCGCCATGTTCAGTGCAGCTATGTCGTTGGTGACGGAGCTGCCGTTGGGCAGAGGCACCGTATAGCGCACCGAGACCTCCGGGTGGGCCTGGGCCCAGGCGTATATCTCCTTATAGCAGTCGCTGCCCCGCAGGTCGGCAGCCACAAGCCCTTCCATCTCATCCAGCTTTGACAGCTCCTCGGCCGTGACTACCATGGTCACGCTCAGGGCATCCTGCTCAACTTCTCCTGCCTCAAACTCCACCGGCGTGGGCGCCGGGCCCTCGCTTATACGTTGGCAGCCGGCAGTCGCCACTATTGTGGTCAAGGCAGCGGCCAGCATCACGATAAATAGCTTTTTCTGCATTTTCCTACCTCTTCTCAAATGAAGGCTTCCTCCTCAGCTGTGGGAAATCGGGAATACCGGAGAGCCGCCGGCTCTATCCTTTGCTCCGGCCTCACTCCAGGCCGTACACTTCCTTGCCGTACATACCGGCATACTCCGCAGGGGCAGGGTCCCCGCACTTGGGGTCCAGCCAATAGAAGCTGTACTCCTGGTAGTTATAGCCCATTTGCTCTCTCAGCAGCTCGTGGCGGGGCACCCAGTAATACTTCGGCTCCTCCGGGTCGTAGGCGGAATACCTCCAAGCCTCGCCGTGGGGGTCGTTCGTGGTGGTGTTTATCTCGCAGTTGGGCAGAGCCGTGCGCAGCTGGGCTATCTGGTCCTCAGGGATGGGGGTGTTGCAGCCTATCCATAGCCGCTCCAGCTTGGTCAGGCCGTAGAGGGGGGAGGCGTCGGTGATGTTCTCCTGGTTGCATATGTTCAGGTGGGCCAGATTCGTAAGCCCCGCCAGAGGGCTCAGGTCGCTGATATTGGTCTCCTGTATCTCCAGATACTCAAGCTTTGGGCAGTTGGCCAGAGGACTCAGGTCGCTGATATTGGTCATGGCGATTATCAGCACCTCCAGCTCCGGCATGGTGGAGACGAAAGACAGATCGCTGAGATCGTCGTTATGTCCCAGGTCCAGATATTTCAGCTTGGTGCAGTATTGCAGCGCCGAAGCGTCGTATATCATGCCGCCTACGGTAGGCTTGGAGGCCAGGATACGCTCCGTGTCGGTGCGGACGCTGTAGTTCTCTCCAAACCAGATGCGCCACACCACCTCCACCTTTGGGTTCTCGTCCCGTATCTTGGCCATGGCCTCGTTGGATACTCCGCAGTAGTCCATATCCAGATATGTACAGTTTCGCATAAGAGGCAGTATCTTGCGTATCTCTTCCCCTTCGTCATCTATTGACGTATGGTTGAAATCCAGGCTCTGGGCGTTCAGGTTCAGCTCCTGGCCGTAGAGACTAAAGTCGTAGTCCAGCACCGCATTGGGGCAGGCTGTGGCCAGCATGCTTATATCCTCCCAGCTGAGCGCGCCGCTGCTCTGGCCGCCCAGCTTCACATCCTCCAGCTTGGTCAGGCAGGCCAGCACGGCGGCTACCTCCGTCAGCCGGTCCGGGTCCGAATCCAAGCCGCTGAGATCCACGCTGCGGGTATCCGGCTCCACGCTCTGGCCCAGGAGATCCAGGGTAAAATCAAAGCTCACGTCGGGCAAGGCCGTACGCAGGGTCGCCACATCCTCCAGGCTCAGGCCGGAGCCCTCCCCTCCCACATTGCCCAGCACTACCGTGGCAAGTTCCGGAAGGCAGCTCAGCGCACCGGCCGCCTCCTGGGCTGTTCCGGCGGGAAGGGCGGATAGGTCCACAGTGCTGGTGTTGTTGTCATACTCCCTGCCGTCGGGCAGAGTAACGGTATACTTCACCGTCACCTGTGGATTTTCCCTGGCCCAGGCGGCTATCTCCTCGTAGCAGCTGCTGCCGCTGAAGTCGGCAGCTTCCAGCTTGTCAAAAAGGTAGAGATACTCCGTCTCCCCGCTCTCTAAAACGGCGGTGAGGACCTTGCTTTCCTCGTCATAGCGTCCGGAGGAGAGCTGCACCTTCACCTCGCCGAAGAGCGGACGGATGGAGGCGTCCCCCTCCCGCACCGGGCCGGAAAGGCACAGAAAAGCCAGCGCCGTAACTCCCAGTATCCCTACAATTATCTTAGCCCTTTTCCCTGCTCCCATCTCATGGCCTCCATACCGGTAAACCTATATTTGATAGTATAACAGTATATCATCATGGATTTTTATTTGCAATAAAATTTGCCCCTCGCCCGCACCTCTTTCCTGACAATCCTGGGAAATGCCTGCCGCCCCGGAAGAAATTTCCGGGGCGGCAGGCGTGGCTTACGGCTTTAATGTGATTTTTGCCGTTTTCTGAATACTTGATCTTATCTTTTAAAAATCAGTCTCTTTTCAATTCTCCCTGTCTACTTATTGTATGTAGACTTATTGTATTCATATCCCTTATACTCCTCATAATGGAGGGTTACAAAATGGACATTATAAAAGTTTTCGGGACCAATCTTAGAAAGTACCGTGTTTCAACAGGTTTATCTCAAGAAGCATTTGCGGAGAAATGCGGTATGCACCGTACCTATATAAGCGCTATTGAATGTTACAGGCGTAGCATATCGCTTGAAAACATTCAGAGGATTGCGGATGCCTTGGGCATTGAAGCATACAGGCTTTTTATTCCTTAATTCTAAGAAAGGATCTTAGATATGGCACAAAAACCCACAAGTAAAGTCCACAGTAAACAGATTGAGGCAGGGACAACGGGAAGAGACAAGGGACATAGGTTTGAATATATATTAGCCTCTGAAATAAACAAACTAAATGGGAATGTTTTTACTCCCAGAAAAAATATCTCGCATTTGTTTCAGGGAAATCCTGCGCAAGATCTGTTGCAATACATCTCTAATCACCAGAATATAGTGATTTATTATAACTAAGCCGAGAGAATCTTATATAATGCTTCTCTCGGCTTGATATTATGCGTAAATAGGAACCGCATTAACGATTTGGTTTTT
>CALXGF010000098.1 GCA_944387735.1 uncultured Oscillospiraceae bacterium | reverse complement strand
AAGCCCTGTATTCTGGCCTGCGTGCCCAGCAGCATCACCGGTGTTGAGGAGCGCGCAGTTATTGACGCCGCCATTGAGGCGGGAGCCAGAAAGGTCTATCTGCTGGAAACTGCCGTGGCTACCGCTTTGGGCGCAGGCGTGGATATCTCCAAGGCCGACGGACATATGATAATCGACATTGGCGGCGGCACTACGGAGATAGCCATTGTCTCTGCCGGCGGCGTTGTGGAGTGCGAGTCTATAAAAATAGCCGGCGCCAGCTTCGACGAGTCCATAGTCAGATTCATTAAGCAGAAATACGACATGCTCATCGGCCCTAGTACGGCCGAGGAACTCAAACGCAGCATAGGCTGCGTTATCCAGCGGCCGGATATAGGCTATGAGGAGATAAAGGGCCGGGACATGGCAAACGGCCTGCCAAAGACCGTGCAGGTAAGTTCCACTGAATTGATAGAAGCCTTTGTTGAGCCCATGAACCACATTCTGGAGGCCATACACACGGTGCTGGAGCGCACTCCGCCCCAGCTGGTGGGAGATCTGGACAAGAACGGTATCATCATGTCCGGCGGCGGCAGCTTGATCTACGGTATAGACAGGCTTATTGAGCGCAGTACAGGCATCCGCACGGTGGTTGTGGATGATGCGGTATCCTGCGCCGCCTACGGCGCCGGAAAGATGCTCCTGCATTTGGAAGACCTGCAGGACGGCATGATGAACTTTTATAGGAAGAGGCAGCTTAAAGGCTGAAAATATTTAAAAGGAAAGGGAGTGCCGGAGATGAAGCTGAAGAAACTTTTAAGAATAAAGCAGAAAAATCCCCGCTGCTCGGTGGTGGTGGTGGCGGCCGGAAACTCGGAGCGCATGGGCGCAGACAAGATGCTTATGACTCTGGGAGCCAAGCCCGTTATCATCAGGACTCTTATGGCCTTCCAGAAGTGCCCCATGGTGGACGATATTGTGGTGGTCACAAAGCGGGAAAAGATCATGGCCATAGCAGACATTATAAAACTCTACGATATCAGCAAGGTCAGCCAGGTGATCTCCGGCGGAGCCAGCCGCATGGAATCCTCTCTTGCTGGAGTTTCCGCCGTAAGAAAAGGAGCAAAGCTTATTGCCATCCATGACGGAGCCCGGCCGCTGGTGAGCCAAGAGCTGATAGAGCGTGTTGTGAGAGAGGCAAACGAGCATATATCCGCCGTGCCTGTAGTGCCCAGCACCGACACTCTGAAAGAAATAAACAGAGATGGAGTCATAACCGGCAGCGTGGACAGAGCCTCGGTTGTGAGAGTTCAGACTCCACAGGTCTTTGACGCCGATATAATCAAGGGCGCATTGACCAAGGCCGTAGAGAGGCATCTCCCAATAACCGACGACTGCTCCGCCGTAGATATGATGGGCTTTTCCACATACACTGTGGAAGGGGATGCGGGCAATATAAAGCTTACCTTGCCGGAGGATCTAGTCCTGGCGGAAGCCATACTTAAAAGCCGAGGTGAATGATTTGCGTATAGGGCACGGCTATGACGTACACCGGCTTGTGCCGGACAGAAAGCTTATACTGGGCGGGGTGGAGATTCCCTGGGAAAAGGGGCTTCTTGGCCACTCCGATGCCGATGTGCTGACCCATGCTCTAATGGACGCCCTGCTGGGAGCCGCCGCATTGGGGGATATAGGCAAGCTCTTTCCCGACAACGAGCCCAAGTATTCCGGAGCCGACAGCATAGAACTCTTGAAAGAGGTGTGCAGAGTCCTTAAGAGCCGGGGCTATGGCATCTGCAATGTGGACTGCACGGTGCTTGCCCAGCGGCCGAAGCTTGCCCCTTATATAAGCCTTATGAAGGAGCGACTGGCAGAGGCCATGGGCCTGGATACAGAGCTGGTGAGCGTAAAGGCCACTACGGAAGAGGGACTGGGTTTTACCGGGGAGGGCCTGGGAATAGCAGCCCACGCTGTGGCGCTGATAGAAAGAAGCAAATAGCAAAGGCGAAAGCTTCGCATATGATGAAATATATCTGTGCGATGTACCGCCTATGAATGAATCCGCACAGCTTTATGCTGTGCGGAACTTTTTGCACAGATCAGTAAATATCAATATGCCGCATAAGCGGAGAATCGGGAGCGATGTGATGCAGTATCTGATAATGTGCCGGTCCATGACCTACGCCCAGCGCAGTGCTGCTCTGTTGGAGCGCAGCGGCATTTTTGCAAGGGTAGTGAAGGCCCCGCTGGGCCTGAGCAGCAATGGCTGCGGCTATGGGGTAGCGCTATCCCGGCGCTTTGACGAGGCGAGAGAATTGCTGAAAAGATACAATCTGATAAGCGGTAAAATTTTTTTCCGGGACGATGAGGGAGAATATCGGGAGATAAACTGAGCTTCGGCCATAAAGGGCTCTCTGTCTGCCGCTGGATGGAATGAGCGAAGGCTGTTTCATCAGCGGCAGAAGGGAGAGCTTTATGATATATTTTGACAATGCGGCTACAAGCATGATAAAGCCCCTGGCCGTTAGCCGGGCGGTGCTCAAGGCCATGCAGACCATGGCAAGCCCGGGCAGGGGAGCCCATGAGCCCGCTATGAGAGGGGCAAAGGTGGTTTTTGACTGCCGCATGGAGGCGGCGGAGCTGTTCAACGTGCCTGATGCCGAGCAGATAGTATTTACCATGAACGCCACCCACGGCCTGAATATTGGGATAAACAGTATGGTTCGCCGGGGCACAAGAGTTTTAGTGTCGGGCTATGAGCATAACTCTGTTACTCGCCCCCTGGCATTTATGGGCGCAGATATACATGTTGCTTCATCTGCGCCCTTTGACAGCGCCGGCATATTGGAGAGCTTCAAAAAGGAATTGCCCTGGGCCGAGCTTGTGGTCTGTACTCATGTGTCAAATGTGTTTGGATTCATTCTGCCCATATACGAGATAGCGGAACTCTGCCGCAGACAGGGCGTGCCGCTGATAGTAGATGCCTCCCAGTCGGCAGGAACGCTGGAAGTGGACTACAGCCGCCTTGGCGCAGAGTTTATAGCCATGCCTGGACATAAGGGCTTGTTCGGGCCCCAGGGCACCGGACTGCTGATTTGCGCCAGGCCCTGCCTGCCCTTGATCAGCGGGGGCTCCGGTACCGACAGCATAGTCCAGCACATGCCGGAATACTTGCCGGACCGGCTGGAGGCCGGTACCCACAACGTGTGCGGCATAGCGGGGCTGTTGGAGGGGATACGGTATGTACGAGACAAGGGAATCAAGAATATATTTGAACATGAGACAGAACTGGTAAAGAGTATGACGGAGAGCCTGTCTCAGGTGGAGGGCCTGGAAATATTTACAAATGGCCGCCGGTTTCAAAGCGGCGTGCTGTCATTGAGAAGCAGCAAGCTCAGCTGTGAGGACATGGCCGCGGCGCTGAGTGAAAGAGGAATATGCGTCAGAACGGGCCTGCACTGCGCTCCATATGCCCACCGCAGCGCCGGAACGCTGGAAACCGGCACCGTTCGCTTTAGTTTTTCACCTTTCAACACAGAGGAGGAGGTCGACGCCTGCTGCCAATTCATAAAAGATTTACTATAGGCATACAGCTAATAATGTTGCCTTTTTCCTTAATTTGTTATATAATGCTCTAATAGGTATAGACTAAATCACAGTCATATCCCTCACTATTTTTATGGAGAAAGTCTTATGGATGCATTGAGCAGCGCAGTAAGCGGCAATATAAATTACCTGCTTGCCATCGGCGTGTCCGATTTTATAGATATAATAATCGTTGCCTACCTCATATATAAGGCGATCTGGTTTCTTCGAAAGACCAATTCCTATAATCTGGCTCAGGGTCTGCTGATATTGTTGGTAGTATTGTGGCTGTCTGACGTGTTCAAACTGACCATGATAAACAATCTGCTGCGTAAAGCTGTGGAGCTGGGACTCATTGCTCTGCTCATCCTGTTCCAGCCGGAGCTTCGCCGTATGCTGGAGCGTATGGGCAGCAGTTTCCATTCAGGAAAGGCGGCCTCTACGACGGCCATGGATACCGCAATAAACCAGACCGTCTTGGCATGCAGGGATATGTCCGCTTCCAGGACCGGCGCCCTTATCATTTTTGAGCGCAGCGTGAAGCTGAGCAACATTATGAGTACCGGTACCATCATCAATTCAGATACTACGGCGGAACTTATAAAAAACATTTTCTATAACAAGGCCCCCCTCCACGACGGGGCAATGATACTAAGGGAGGGCAGAATAGCGGCGGCAGGCTGCGTTCTGCCCCTGACGCAAAGCACAAATCTCAGCAAGGAACTGGGCATGCGCCACAGGGCCGGCATAGGTCTCAGCGAGCAGTCCGACGCTGTGGTTATCATAGTGTCGGAGGAGAGCGGGTCTATTTCAGTGGCTATGGACGGCATGCTCAAGCGGCACTTATCCGAGCCGGCGCTGGACAAACTGCTCCACAGTGAGCTTATCCGGGAGGATAATGAGCAGGAAAAGAAGAATATAAAGAATATTTTGAAGAAGCTGTTTTGAACTGAAAATGTTGGAGACGAAATAAACGATGAAAAAACTGTATGACAGCAGGGCCTTCTGGATGATAGTGTCTCTCCTTGCCTCCATAACGCTGTGGATATATGTGTCCAGCGTAGATAAGGAGGAGATAACCCGCACCTTTCGGGGAGTGAAGGTTGAGCTGGAGGGTGAAGACATTTTAAGAGACAGTCGGGAACTGGTGATAACAGACATGGACACCAGCACAGTTACCATTGATCTGAAGGGCCCCAGGAGGATAATCGGCTCATGGGATGCCGACTCCATCACGGCGGTGATAGACGTCAGTTCCATAACCCGCTCCGCATATACTTCCAAGCAGTATTCCGTAAGATATCCTGACGGCACTGATACCAGCAGCATTACGGAATCAAGCAGGTCGCCTGAGACCATAAACTTCATGGTGTCTCCTCTGGTGTCCAAGACCATACAGGTCCGGGGCAGCTTTGACGGTGAGCTGGCTGAGGGTTATACGGCGGAGATGCCCGTATTTGATCCCTCCACCATAGTTATAACCGGAGCGGAAACTTATATTAAAAATGTGTCCTATGCCTGGGTCACTTTCGGCGAGGACGATGTGGACAGCACCTACACGGTGGAGACCGGGTTTACTCTAATGGACGAGGGCGGCATGCCCCTGTCCAATACCGGCATCAGCTTCTCCACAGACGTGGTTACGGCCACTCTGCCGGTGCTGGATTTGAAGGAAGTGAAGCTGGACGTTAACATTATTGAGGGGGCCGGAGCTACTACTGCCAATACCAAGGTCACTATTGAGCCCTCAACTCTGATGTTGGCCGGGGATTCAGAATTGCTGGAAGGCATGAACCGCATAGTCCTTGATACCATAGACCTGACAGACTTTACCAGCACATTCAGCGATGTCTATACCATACCGCTGGATAACGGCTTGAGGAATATCACCGGGGCCACGGAGGCAAAAGTCACGATTGAAATAAGCGGACTTACCACCAAGGACTTTAAGGTAAGCAATATCTCCTATATAAACAATACCG
>CALXGF010000097.1 GCA_944387735.1 uncultured Oscillospiraceae bacterium | reverse complement strand
GTCAAGACCCGCCTCGCAGCACAATAACCCGCCACAGAAAAGCCTTGAAAATCAAGGCTTTTCGAGCGCAGCAGCATTTTGCCCTTAGCAAAATGCTTGGCGGGAGAAGCGCAGTCAAAAAAGTCCTACAGACTTTTTTGACAAGCTGAGGGAGGATCAAATTATCCTCCCTCTTTTCTGCATCTTGATCTCAATCCTGCGTTTTGTTCTTCTCAGTCCAGTATTCTTCCGTCCACGGAGATTGTCACCACCTGCCAGGGTATGAATTTCCCGCTGGCCTGGAGGGCCTTCTTTGCCGCCAGCTCCAATCCGCCGCAGCAGGGCACCTCCATGCGCACTATGCTGAGACTGCGGATGTCGTTGTTCTTCAATATCTCCGTCAGCTTCTCGCTGTAGTCCACGGCGTCCAGCTTGGGGCAGCCCACCAGAGTTATCCTGCCCCGCATAAAGTCCTGATGCATATTTGCATAGGCATAGGCGGTACAATCGGCGGCTATCAGCAGCTTTGCGCCCTGGAAATAGGGGGCCTGCACAGGGGCCAGCTTTATCTGGCAGGGCCACTGGGCCAGCTGAGAGGCGGCAGGGCCGGGCATGGGCGCCGGGGCGGCGGCATGCACGTTCAGCCTCCTTGGCTGATGGCCGGGGCAGCCGGTGGGCCGGGGCGGAGCCTGCCGTTTCCGGTTCTCCTCCACCGCCGCCTGGTCATACTCCGCCGCCTCCCGCTCCACAAAGCTGATGGCCCCGGTGGGACAGGCGGGCAGGCAGTCCCCCAGGCCGTCGCAATAGTCGTCCCGCAGCAGCTGAGCCTTGCCCTCTACCATGCCTATGGCTCCCTCGTGGCAGGCCGCCGCACAGGCCCCGCAGCCGTTGCACTTCTCCCGGTCGATTTGTATTATCTTGCGTATCATCCTTATTCCTCCTTGTATCTTGTCTTGACCTTATACCTGGATTTTATTATATTGCCTCCCATATGTCTGTTGCAATTCCAACACAGGAGAGCTTTTTTCGGAAAAATAGCCGTCTGTTTTGTCTGCCCTCTGTCACCGGGCGTAGAGTCCCAGGACGGCAGGCAGGATAAAGGGCCTGTTGCAAAATGCAGTTTTCAAGCCCAAGCTGGAAAATTGTGCATTAAAAAAGTTATCGGGAACCGTCACATTGACAGGTTCTCGATAACTTTTTCTTTGACCTATTTTTTTAAAATTCTATTTTGCAACGGGCCCTTTCGTTTATATCTATTTTCGCCTTGTTTCGGTTCAGTTTCCATCCTTCTCCTCTTTGCCCCCCGCCTTAAAGATCACCAGTACCAGCAGCGCCAGATACGCCGCCGCTATGCACAAGGTGGCCAGGCACAGCAGGTCGGACTTGGGGGCCAGACTTACCAGCACCAATATGGGTGCGCCGAAGATGATGGCAAAGCTGCTGCCGGTAAGAAGGTTATTGGCCGCAGGGGTGGAGTAGTCCGGGTCTATCTCTCTGAGCAGCAATATGCCGGAGCCTATGGTGCCGGTTAGCATGCCGTACATGGAGATGAGGCCCTCATAGTAATAGTCCGGATAGAGCTTCCTGCACACCCAGCGCAAAAACAGCCAGGTGAGCACCGCCCCCGCCAGGCTCAGCAGCACAAAGGGCAGCCACAGTCCGCTGAGCTCCTCCATGTTGATGGCGGAGATGCCCGCCACGATCATTATATCGAAAAAGAAGCCGGACAGGCGGTTGAGCAGATAGTTGTTCTGATACTGGTGCTCTATTATCTTGGACTTCTGGGCCTTGTTCAGCAGCAGCCGCACCAGCATGGCCACCGCCGAGCCCACCACGAAGTTGAAGCCCCATAGCAGGGTGTTCACCGTGTCCTTCAGGCCCGGAGCCGCAGATATCACTCCCCCGGCCAGGGCCTTGGTGAGCAGATAGGTCAGCAGATACACCAGCAATATCAGGGCAAACTGCACCGACAGCCGGTCTATGGAGTCGGAGACGGGCAGCTCGTTCTTGTCCTGGAAAAAGCCCACGGACAGGTCCCGGCTGTTTTTGCTCTCGCTGCGGGGGGATATTTTGTGCTTACGGCTGAGGACGTTCAGCATGAGGACGCCCACTATGCAGGCGCAGAGATAGCCGGAGGCCGCTATAGCCAGGCCGAAGCTCTGGCCGCCTACAAAGCCCATGGCCTCGTAGCTGCCGCCGATATTGTTTGCCTGGCCGGGGCCCTGGCCGTAGCCCATGGGCAGCAGCAGTCCCGCCGCCTTGAACAGGCCCGGCATCACCGTGTAGGCCAGGCCCATGGTGATGATAAGTCCCGCCACGCCCTGGACCAGATAGGTGCCCACTATCAGGGCCCCGGAGCGCAGACCCACTCGCTTCCCGCCTCCGGACATCCTGCCGCCGGTGGTACGCAGGGACATGGCGATAAAGCCCAGAGCTATGCAGTGGTACACCAGCATCTCCAGCAGCTCCGCATCCAGCTTCACCAGGCCGATATATTTAAGTATCAGCAATATGAAGCCGCCCAGCACAGCCACCGGCATCATGCTCTTTCTCACGAAGGCCAGCTTGCTGCGGAGAAACTGGGATATGAGTATGACTCCGGCTATCAGGCCCAGCTGTATTATTATGTTCCACAGAGAGACATTGGCTGACGAGTAATCCATTGGGACCCCTTTCTATTTACCCTGACGGGAATTTTTCCACACCGCCAGATATTTCCTCAGGCAGCGAGCTTTTTTTGTACGTATCTCATAATATTTTCCACCATAGGAAAACAGCAGCACCCCGGTCTGGACCATGGCCATGTCCGATATTTCCGTCAGCTCAAAGTCATGGCCGGCGCAGCTGAGGCGGTCCCTGAGCTGCCGAAGTTTACCCCGGCCCAGCTCCCGCTGCCGGTGGCCCTCCTCTATCTCCACAAGCTTCATCCCGTCGTCGGAAAACAGCAGCTCCCCCTCATGGGGGAAGTCCCCGGCCTTCAGCTGCTCGTGCTGCCAGTCGTCCCATTGGGCTATGTTCTCAAAGGGTCTGGGAGGCTCAAAGCTCCCCTCCTCCGTATACTCCAGGCTCAGGCCGCAGCTGCAGGTAAGGCGGCTGCCCTTGCTTTTCAGGGCGCCTATGCCCTTGCATTTGGGGCACATGAAGAGAGCCGTCTCTATATTTTCCGCCCGGCGGCGGCTTTTAAAGCGCCGGCGCTCCGCCTTCTGCCGCTGCCAGGCGTCCTCCCCGATGTCCCGCTCTATAAGGGCGTCTATCTCCTCGCCGCTCATGGCCTTCAGTTTCTCCGGGGGATATATGCCCACGGCGTGTCCGTATATCCGGCCACGGTGGAGAAAGCGGCTCCAGCGGGGGTCCGTGAGATAGGCCCCCTCCAGCCGGTAGGTTATGAGAGTGGCCCCGCTGCGCCGCACCATTTTTCCCGTGGCGGGGAATATCTTCCCGCTGCGCCCGCTCCACGTGGCCTCCCCCTCGGCAAAGAGACAGACGGAGCGGCCGGAGCGGAGGTGCCGCAGCACCGCCATCACCGTATCCACCCCGGAGGAGGCCTTCTTCCTGGGTATGGGCTCCACCAGCCAGTTGAGGGCTGCGGAAATGAGGCCCTTGCGAAACAAATGCTCGCTGGCCACAAAGTACAGGGGCTTGTCCGGAAAGCTCATGGCCACCAGCAGCGGGTCTATAGCCGTCACGTGGTTGGGTATGACTATGCAGGGGCCCTCCGTCCGGCAGACCTGGAAATCCATATTCACCAGCCCCGTAAGCGGCCGGCGGATAAGGCTGTATAATATATGCCAGACTTTTTCGTGGCGGGTATATTTATCCATTGTCGCCCCTCCCTCCGTTGCGCTATTACATATTACCATGATAAAGAGAATAGCTCAATGAAAATTCTTAATTTTTTTTAATAATTTGTCTTTTCTCTCCATAGAGACTGCCGGGCCCTCATGGTCCGGCAGTAAAAATCGGCTCATATTATTATTTCGGCTTCTCGCTCTTCTTTTGCAGCTTGTGCTTTTTCCCGTCGGGAGTCACAATATAGGTGTTCTCCAGCACGTCTATGGTGGCCCGGCGAAAATCCGCTATATACTCCGCCCGGAGGGCCGCCCTCTCCCGCTGCTCTTCCTCCGTCAGCTCCCGCTGCCGGGCCAGGCGGCTCAGCTCGTTTATGCGGTCTATCTTCTTCTGTTCCATTTTCCTTACTCCTCAATAGTCCCCAGTTCGTCCAGATTCAGCTCAAAGGCGGGGATGAAGTGTTCCATGAAATATTTCACCTCCGGCAGGGGACTCTGCTCCAGCAGCTTCCGGGTCTGCTTTTCGGCGGATATAAATTCATCGTTGCCCGCCCGGCGCTCCTCTATACATTTGATATATGCGGAAAGCTTGTCGGCGGCCTTCACCAGATCGTGGCATCGCTCCTCAGTCTCCCCTTTTATCAGGGGCCGGAAAGCCCCCTGGAGCTCCTGGGGCAGGGTGGCCAGCAGCTTGCGGCAGGCGATGTCCTCCACCTCCTGATAGGCGGCCCGGATATCCTGGCTATAATACTTTATGGGGGTGGGCAGGTCCCCGGTGAGTATCTCGGAGCTGTCGTGGTACAGGGCCACGGCGGCATACTCCTCCGGATCGCAGGGGATGTGGAATACGTCCCGGCGTATCGCCCCCAGGGCATGGGCTATGACAGCCACCATGTGGCTGTGCTCCTGGACGTTCTCCGGCAGGGAGTTTCGCATCAGGCTCCAGCGGCCTATGTAGCGCATCCGGGATATATAGGCGAAAAAGTTATATCTCATGTCTCATTCTCCGTCCTGTTGTGTGCTTTCGATTCTACCATCTCCCGCCGCTATTTTCAACAATTATCGGAATTTTACAGGAAAAGTGTTGCAAATCAAAAAAACTGGTGTTAAACTTTACGTTTGTGTGTAAATATATTTTTGAAACTTGAAAAGGCAGGGAGAGCTTTATGGATAAGCTGAGAAACGTAGCCATAATCGCCCACGTTGACCACGGCAAGACCACCCTGGTGGACGAAATGCTCAAGCAGTCCGGCGTATACCGGGAGAACCAGGAAGTGGTTGAGCGGGTCATGGACTCCAACGACCTGGAGCGTGAGCGGGGCATAACCATAATGGCAAAGAATACCGCCGTCTGGTACGGCGACACCAAGATAAATATAGTGGACACTCCGGGCCACGCCGACTTCGGCGGCGAGGTGGAGCGCATATTGAAGATGGTCAACGGCGTCATCCTTCTGGTGGACGCCGCCGAGGGCCCCATGCCCCAGACCCGCTTCGTCCTCAGCCGGGCCCTGGAGCTGGGCCACCGGGTCATCGTGGTGGTCAACAAGATAGACCGCCCCGACCAGCGCATACACGAGGTGGTGGACGAGGTGCTGGAGCTTCTCATGGACCTGGACGCCACCGACGAGCAGCTGGACTCCCCCATGCTCTTTTGCTCCGGCCGCCAGGGCACCGCCAGCTATTCCCCCGACGTGCCCGGCACCGACCTCAAGCCCCTCTTCGAGACCATTCTGGAGTATATCCCCGCCCCCGACATGGACTGTGATGCCCCCTTCCAGATGCTGGTAAGCAACATCGACTACAACGAATACGTGGGCCGCATCGCCGTGGGCCGTATCGAGCGGGGCCTCATCCGCCAGAACCAGGAGATAGAGGTCTGCAACTACCACGACCCGGATGTGCCTCCCCGCAAGGCCAAGGCCGTCTCCCTCTACCAGTTCGACGGTCTGAACCGGGTCCCCGTCGCCGAGGCGGGAGCCGGCAACATCATAGCCATGAGCGGCATCGGCGACGTCACCATAGGCGACACCATCTGCGCTAAGGGCTTTGCCGAACCCCTGCCCTTCGTGAAGATAAGCGCCCCCACCCTGGAGATGACCTTCTCCGTCAACGACAGCCCCTTTGCCGGAAGGGAGGGCAAGTTCGTCACCTCCCGGCAGATAAAGGACCGCCTTCTGCGGGAGACTTTGAAGGATGTCTCCCTCCGGGTCACGGAGATAGAGGGCAGCACCGACGGCTTCAACGTGGCCGGCCGGGGCGAGATGAGCCTGTCCATCCTTATCGAGACCATGCGCCGGGAGGGCTATGAGTTCCAGGTGTCCCCCCCTAGAGTGCTCTATCAGGAGATAGACGGCAAGCGCTGCGAGCCCGTGGAGCGGGTGGTTGTGGACGTGCCCTCGGATTACATGGGCTCCGTCATGGAGAAGCTGGGGGCCAGAAAGGGAGAATTTCTGGAGATGACCCCTGTGGGCAGCCGCATGAAGCTGGAGTTTCTGGTGCCCTCCCGGGGTCTCTTCGGC
>CALXGF010000096.1 GCA_944387735.1 uncultured Oscillospiraceae bacterium | reverse complement strand
CAATCTTCTCGGACATAGTTTGCTTTCTCCTTTCTGAATGGTGTGTCGTGACTTCATTCTACCTGAGTCTGCAAACTATGTCTATTTTTTCCCTTTTTCTTTTTGCGCAACTTATTCTACCTTATCGGAATTGATGTATGTAGTCAGGACGACCGGCCCCCGCTCTTTATTTATCTTAAGCATGCATCAGCCTTTTTTATTTTACAGTAACTTCAGCTTCTGTAAAGATAATACTTCTATCCATTACATAGTTATACATTTTTATGAAAAGGGCAGGATGAAAAGCATCTCATTAAAATGCGATACTTTCCATCCTGCCCGTAGGTTTTGGGGATTATCCGATATTAACCGTTTTTCTCCCGTCGGCAGTTAAATCCCTGTTTCTTAATGACAAATCTATGCTCCACAAGATATTCTCATAGGGGCTCCGGAAATCCTTTTCCAATTGCTGCTGGTCGTACATCCCGGCAAAATACTGTCAATATATGCTACCGCCTTCAATAGCTTCTCTTGGTTTACACCAGTTTTAATACCCATTTCGGTAAACATACAATTAAGGTCTTCGGAAGCTGCATTACCGGTTGCCCCCGGCGCATATGGGCATCCTCCAAGGCCACCTGCAGATGCTTCAAATCGATATATCCCCATTTGAGCTGCAACAAGATAGTTAGCCATTGCAAGCCCTCTGGTGTCATGCAAGTGTAGTTTCAGTCTATCCGGGGGGAGGAATTTCAATACTGCTTCCAGAACCCTCTCTATCATAGCCGGGTTTGCAGCGCCTATTGTATCAGCCAACATTATTTCATCTGCACCAAACTCCAGCCCGGTCCTAACTGCATTTAATACGCATTCAGGGCTAATGTTTTCTCCATAAGGGCATCCAAAGGAAGTAGCCAGAGCAAGACACAAAGTCATTTCCTGAGGCTGTATTTTTTTTAGCTCTTTAATTTGAGCAAAAGACTCCGCGCAGCTTCTGTTAACATTATTTATGTTATGCCTTTCACTCACAGATATTACATAAGTAACTGCGTCAACTCCAGATGCGACTGCTCTCTCCATACCTTTAAGATTGGGAATAAGAGCTATAAAGCGCACTTTATGCGCCTTATCAAGTTTTTTTACCGTCTCAACCACATTTGCCGCATCTGCCATCTGGGGAATCCACTTTGGGCTTACAAAGGAACAAAGCTCCATGGAATTGAATCCGGCCTCAATCAGTTTCTCTGCCAGCACAATCTTTTCCTCTGTAGGAATTGGTGTTTCCAGATTTTGAAGCCCATCTCTTAAGCAAACATCCGTGAGCTCAACGCATTCTGGGTAAACGGTCATATTACTCCCTTTCTTTGAAGTTCTTCAAGCTGAGGCAGAGAAAGCCCCAGCAGTCGTCCATATACCTCACAGTTATGTTGTCCCAGTGCAGGAGCACAGAAACGGACCTCCGGCATCGTTTTGGACATTTTTATATGGCATCCGTTCACATGCATTGTTCCTATGGTTGGGTGCTCTACAACGGGGAACATGTTTCTTACCTCATTATAGAATCTGTCATTTACCACCTGTCCTATACTCATTACCGGCGCTGCAGGTACTCCTGCTGCCAAGATCCTCTCCACTACCTCATCGGTAGTCATCCTCTCTGCCCAGCTCTGTATAATGTCGTGAAGCTGAGCTTGGTTTTGTAAACGCTGAGACATTGTTTTGAATCGCCGGTCAGCAATAAGTTGAGGCATACCCATAGCTTTTTCACAAAATGCTTCATACAGCTTCTGGTTTGCACAGCCCAGTACAAAGTATCCGTCACTTGCTTTGAAAGAATCATAGGGTGCGGCAGCGGCGTACCTGTTGCCCATCCGTTCCGGTTCCTGACCTGTAGCAAAAAATCTCATAGTTGCATTTTCCAAACTCATTATCACCGAATCCGCAAGAGACACTTCTACATGCTGGCCCACTCCTGTTTTTTCTCTGCAATAAATAGCAGCAAGCAATCCCACGGTCAATGATATTCCCGCAAGTACATCTCCAACGGCATTCCCTGCGCGAGTAGGACCGTCCTCAGGCCAACCGGTTATGCTCATAAGTCCGCCCATAGCTTGGGATATTATGTCATAGCCCGGCCTAGAGGAGTATTCTCCCCTCTGTCCGAAGGCAGATATTGAGCCCAGGATTATTCCGGGGTTGAGCTTTGAGAGCTTATCAAACCCAAAGCCCAACCGTTCCATTACTCCCGGTCTATAATTTTCCACCACGATGTCGGCTTTACTTACCAGTTTTGAAAACAATGCCTTCCCTTCCGTGGTCTTTAAATTTAAGGTTATTCCTTTTTTATTTCGGTTTACGTTGGCATAATAAAGGCTTTCATTATTTACAAAGGGGCCGTATCCTCGAGTATCATCCCCTTTTCCGGGCAGTTCCACCTTTATAACTTCTGCCCCCATATCCGCCAAAAGCATGGTGGAAAAAGGGCCGGAATATACCCGTGTTAAGTCCAGAACTACAATTCCGTCTAATGCTCTCATCCTATCAAACTCCAATATATCCCCTACAGCTTGTTAAGAACTTCTTCCTTAAGCAACTGTTCAATTATCATTTGCCCATGGTTTGTCTGTTCATGGGCGCATAGAGATACTGCAGCGTTTTTTTCCGGGCAAACTATTATCCACTTTCCCCAGGAACCACTGCAATAATAGGTTCGCGGATACTCCTGCGGATAAATTTCAGTCCAAAACTGATAGCCATATCCTCTGCCGGCCCTGGCAGCAGGAACTTTGGGGATTTCCACCTCTGCATTTTTGAATCTCCCTTCCCCGCTTCCGTACAGTCCGGTGAATTCCTCCGGTGTTTTGGTATGTGTCTTGGTTGCAAGTTCCAAATAATGTGCCGGAACAATTTGCCTCCCCTTCCATTCACCATTCTGCAGCATTAGCTGTCCTGCCCTAGCCATTTCTTCCACCGAGAGCATTAAACCGCTGCCTCCAACTGTAACGCCCTGTGGGCATGTCGGCCATGTGACGTTTTCTATTCCCAGAGGGGAAAACAGCTCCTTTTGAAGATAGTCCCGCAGTGACATGCCTAGGCTGCGCTGCAATAAAGCAGAGAGCATGTAGCTGGCCCCCGTGTCATAGTCAAAAACTGTCCCCGGGCTATTAGACATTGGGCGCGCCAAATAGTATTTGGCTACGTCTTCAATAACACAAGTGCGGAATTGCGCATTCATCGCTTCTTTAAAGCCTACCCGCATGGTCAGTAAATCTTCTACACGGATATCCAGCAGACGGCTGTCCGGTCTGTCCGGGAGCTTGTCTTCAAAGAATTTCGCTATTTTGTCATCCAGGCTGAAATACCCCGCCTCAATTGCCTTTCCAACTGCCATGGATGTAAAACTTTTACTTATGGAGTGGATGTTGCGCCGTTCGTTGAAAAGCCAATTATACTCTGCAATTTTTTCTCCATTGTGGTATATACATATTCCACGCATTCTCAGCCTTGCACGGTCGGCTCGGTAAATAAATCCTTCTAAAAAAGCTCTATCCATTTCTAATTCCTTTCCGTCAAATTAGGGCAAGAGCAGTAAAAGGCACATAGGTGACAATCAAAACGCAGACAATACCTATAATCATAAAGGGCACAGCCTCCTTTATTGTCTCCACAGTATCGGCATCCGCCATTTTTGCCCCAAAATATAGCGAGCCTGCTAAAGGTGGCGTTATAGAACCGATGTTCAGATTACAGAGCATTATGGCTCCGAAATGGATGGGGTCAATACCCATGGCCGTAACCGATGGCAGCAGCAGTGGTGTCATTATAAGTATACCTGAGTTCAGGTCGATGAAGGTGCCCTGTATCAGGAAAATGATATTGAGCACAAGAAGAAAAACATATTTGTTTTTAAAGTTGTCCACAATAAAATCTGCCAGGGCATCGGCTACACCGGATAGAGTAAATACATAACCGGCCGAGCGGGCAAAACACAGCAGGCAGCAAATCATGGCAGTTGTAATTAACCCGTCACGGAATATGGCGTACAGTCCCCGTTCCATTTTCCTGCCGTTCTTTTTCACTTGAATCAGTTTAATTAAATAGTAAATAACTCCATAGGCAACGCTGACGGCGCCGGCCTCAGTAGCGGTGAATATGCCCCCGTAAATACCACCAAATATTATTATTGGCATTAGCAGAGCCCCAAAGGAGTTTACAAACTGCTTGCCCAGATTTAATGAATAGCTTGACAGTTTAAATGGTTCCGGTGCTTTTTTCTCTGTATCACGCTGGGAAATGCGGTTATATATAAGATAGCCCGCACCGAACATAAATCCCGGTATAACAGTTGACAGCCAAACCTGAGACACCTTGCATCCTGCACTGAGAGCAAACATTATTCCAGGCACACTGGGTGGTATAAGAGTACCGAGATATGAGCAGGCGCTCACCAAAGCTCCGCTGTAACTTTTTTTATAGCCTTTCTTGGTCATTTCCGGTATCATAATTCCGCCAATGGTTGCCATTGTAGCCATGTTAGATCCGGTAAGTACACCAAAGGCCATTGATGCAAGTATAGTAACTGCGCCAAGGCTGGCCCTTACCCTGCCCGCAATGGCATCAATGAGTTTTATAAGAGATTCTGATATACCGCTGTACTGCATGATTCCCCCAGCAAGTACAAAAAACGGCACTGCCAGATATGAGAAGCTGTCAAGCGTGACATATAGCCCTTGAGAATAATGAGGAAATTTCAACCCGATAAGCAAGAACATAATAAGGGCAGCACCTCCCATGGAAAAGGCCACGGGCATACGGAGGATGCATGCTGCAAAGGCAAAAATTAAAATAAATAAAATTACTATAGCAATAGCAGACATGTTTATTCCCTCCCTTTAGTCTTCTTTCATACCCATTGGATCTGAAACAGGAAGAAAGAGCAATGACAGTTCGTGCAGGCACATCAGCAGCAGGCCAACGAAGGTTGAAAGATACGGGATCCTCATAGGTATTCTAAGCGCCGTGGATACAGACGGATACCTTGCAAGCATAAACTGTCCATATAGTACGGTGGACACAACAAGTACCACTAGGCTTAACACTTGAGAAACTCTTATCACAAACTTCATGGTTTTTTCCGGATTTTTGGAATGTTTATACACAATTGTGTCTACAAGTTGAACATCGATATGGCCGTTTATCTGCGTGACATAACCCATACCCACAAAAGCAATCCACAAAAACAAGTATCTGGCCAGCTCATCTGCCCATGGTGTGGCAATATACAGCCAATAGCGGCATACTACGGCTATCAGAACTGCTGCTAAAAGCACAACGCTACCCAGGACAGAAAACACGCTTTCCGCTTTCATTAAAAAACCGGCACATTTTCTAATTATTTGGATCATTTTGTCTCTATTCATGGGAAAATCTCCTTAGCTGCCGGACATGAGCCGATATACTAATCCACATTCTTTAAAACCCAAAATCCTCATACACTCTTTCCATCAGCGCTTCATCATACTTTGGGCTTTCTGTCTCCCAAACTGTCATTGCCGCCTCTTTCAGCGCCGCTTTGAACTCCTCGTCAGGGTAGCAGAGCTCTACTGTTCCGGCGCTGACCGCCTCATCCAACAGATTCTGCTCATAGTCCCGGGCATATCCCAGCTCAGAGCTGCTCACTGCCATGCATGTATCCATAAACAGCTGCTGATCGTCTGCAGACAAACTATTCCAGAAATTCTGAGATACGCAGAGGGAATTTGCACAATATAAGTAATTGAGCATGGTAATATACGGCGTCATTTCAAGAGTACCCAGATTGTAGAAAGCGGTAACATAGTTATCCTGGCCGTCTATAGTACCTTGCTCTATGCCGCTTGCTACCTCAGAATTTGAAAGCGTCACCGGCAGAGCTCCACAAGCCGTATAGAAATCAACCAGATACGACAGCTGAGCCACTCTGAGTTTAACGCCGTGAAAATCATCAATACTGTCTATTACGTGCTTGTTGTTGCAGACCTGACGAAATCCGGCCTCAGAATATCCCACACGCACCAGCCCCATATCTGCAAGGCAGGCAGAAATTTCTTCAGACACCCAGCCGTCAAAATATTTTGCATCCACATCTTCATAATCCTCATACATCATCGGCAGGAAAGCCCACCCCAGCGTGCCGCTGATAATGTCAAAGGAAATGTCTCCGATATTTATCATATCTGCGGTACCCATCATGCACTGCTCAACTATCTCCGCGTCTCCTATAGAGTCCTGAGGAAGTATCTCAAGGTCCAGGCGCCCCTCAAAAGCAGCTTCCAAAGCACTCTCCAGTGAGATATAGAAGTGGTCCAAAGGGGAATCCGGAGCGTATATTCCAGGCTGTAATTTGCAGACTATTTCCGCAGTCGCAAAATTCTGGCTGTCTTCAGCAGAGCTTGTCAGTTTCCCGCCGTCGTCGGAATTCATCGGCTGCTGCGAGTTGCCACAGGCACAAAAAGAAAGAATCATTACTATGGTGAGGATTGCAGCTATAAGTTTGTTTGATTTCATGTTTTCTCCTTTCAGTTTCACTTGTATTCTTGTATACAAAATTGCTTGTAAATACATCTCTCCTGCTGAATGCCTACAGTCTGGGAGAGAAAAGGTCCTAGTTTTAATACTTCCCTCCTTTCCATTAAATATAAACTTGTATTCTTGTGTACAAGTTTGGCCTTACAAATAAAACGGATAAGAACAGCAACCCTCGGTCTATGCTCAAAATCAAATAAAAAATTCCGGATGCGCGGCTACTGATCTCTCCATAACTGATTTTACATGTTTAATATTATCGTTTTTCCTGAGTAACAAGGACTCAATATCTCTTCGCTTAATAATATCGACCAATTTCATATGGTGTGGAATAAAGCTGTTTTCCTCTATTTGGCTGCGCAGGTGCAGGCTTTGAAATCTGTTATAGTGCAGATACGGCAGGCGCAGGCATTCAAGCAGTTTATTCCTATTTGATACTAGATATATTGCGCTGTGAAATTGAATATCTTTGGAAAGCAATCCATAGAACTTGTCAGCGTCATCATAGCTGCTGCTTCCAATATTTTTTTCCACGGAATCCAGAATATCCATAAGCCGTGTGCATAATTCTGTTTCCTTGCCGGCTTCAATTATCTCGCAAATGAGTTCCGTTTCAATTAAATTTCTTGTAAAGCTGGCTTGTATTGTGTATTCCCGGTCAATTTTCGAAACTATCGTTCTTCTCTGCGGCTCAATAACCACCAGGCCCTCTTCCCTCAGCCGGGACAGCGCCCCTCTAACAGGGCTGCGGCTTAAACCAAAAGCTGCCGTCAACTCCGTCTCGCTTATTCCGGCCCCCGGTTCAAGCCAGAGGGAAACAATGTTTTGCCTTAAAGTTCGATAAACGTAGTTTTGGCTACACTCATACGGGAGCGGCGTTACTTTATATATCTCCATATATCGTCTCCTATTCTTGTATACAAGTATATCACCACCACTATTGCCAGACAATATGCAATTTATCACAAATAATTTCCCTGTCTTTTATGCGCATTGCTCAGGTTCCGGTGGTTATAAGGATATCACAAACAATTCAATACCCAATATTTATTTTTGCCGTCAAAAAAAGGCTTACATTGCAATTTATAAAGGCTCAAAAGACCAAGAACAGATTTGCAAATTTGTTATTCCATATTGCGCAGCGGAAGCAAAGTCTCCAATTACGCGCCTTCTTTTCCCAAGGTGGGCCACTGCTGGTCGAACCAGGGATAAGTGCGGGGATACATCAGCTGTACCGTGGAGGTATAGACATAGAAATCTCCGTATTGTCCATGGAATATAAGTTTCCCTCCCCCGGCAGCCGCCTCCAACCGCTACGGCCTTACTTGCGCTAATCTGGTGGAATACTACGGCAACGGAAACCCGCTCAATTTTAATGAGCCGCTGCATACCGTAACGGCCAGGGACCGGGAGGCCCTGACGGCAGCCCATATAGTGGAATTCAAGGGGCAAGATATTGGCCAGAGTGCAACTGCTCCGCTCCGCACTATAACCGCTTCCGCCGGCGAGTTTGCCAGCTGCCAGGTACTTCTGGCAAAGGCTGGAGGGCAGCGGGGCCAGCTGTATGGGCATAATCTCCGACGGCAGCTTTGACTGCGTGGTAGAGCTTTTTGTCGCCAACATGGCTGGTCTCCAGGTTGTAATGCTGGGCCAGAGTCTGGATACGGACAGTCTGGTCCGCCTGCTCCCTTATGGGGATGTGGATATCCTCTGGGGTGGCGGAGAGTCCAGAGCGCTGCTGGAGCAGCATCTGGGCGGCGGCGTTGAGGAAGGCAGGGACAAAATCCTCTTCTTTACCTCCGGCACAACCAGCATGTCCAAGGCAGTAGTCCTCAGCGGAAAAAGCCTTTGCTTCAGCGCCTATTCCGGGGGGAGATGCTGCCCCTGAGAGGGGATGACCTTCTCATGTGCATGCTGCCCCTGGCCCATGTTTTCGGCTTTGTCTGCTCCCTACTGTGGCCTCTGTCCTCGGGAGCGGCAGTGGCTCTGGGCCGTGGGCCCCGGCACTATATTGACGATCTGAACTATTTTAGGCCCACGGCTCTCTCCGCCGTGCCCTCACTGCTGGGCTTTCTTCTGCGCTGCCGGAGCATAAATCCCCAGCTGCGCCTGGTGTTGGTGGGAGCCGGGGACTGCCCGCCCGCCCTGCTGGAGCGGGCCGCCGCTCTGGGATTAAAGGTCAGCTTCGGCTACGGCCTTACGGAGACAAGCTCCGGGGTGGCCATAAGCGTCCGGGGCGATCCCTATGCCATGGAGAAATGTCCCGGTGTGGAGCTTAGCCTTGCGGAAGACGGGGAGATTCTTATCAGGGCTCCCGGCAGCATGATGGAGGGCTATTACAAGCAGCCTGAGGACACCGCCCAGGTTCTGAAAGACGGAGTACTCTATACCGGGGATCTTGGCTGCTTTGACTGGGAAGGCAAGATACATATCACCGGACGCAAGAAGGAGATCCTTGTCCTCTACGACGGCACCAAGCTCTTTCTGCCGGAGTACGAGGCCGCCATCGCCCAGGTCCTGGGCAGCAGCGAATTGGCCGTCTGTTTGAAGGATGAACGCCCCTGCCTTATCTATTCCGGCCAGGCAGATGAACAGAAGCTGTGGGAAAAGCTTAAGCCACTTATGGACAGCATGCCCAGGGGCAGGCAGCTGGGAGGCATAGAGATAATCTCCGCTCCTCTGCCCAGGACCGCAACGGGAAAGCTGAAGCGTTGGGAGCTGGCCGGCGTCCTCTCCCCACCAGCCCACCTTAACCATCAGATATGAGGGCTTTTTCCCGTCCGTTCTTCTGTCGGGGTGCTGACCCAGCACCGGCTTATCTTCTGCAAGGCCGGGATTACAGGTAAAATATTCAATGAAAAAGGGCTTTTCCTCCCCAGTCTCGGCTTCCTCAGCCGTGAAGGAGTGCCACCATCAGTCATATCCCCTCCTGGCCAGCTTGCCCTTGAGCATGAAATGGTCTCTCTGCTTGCTGCTGATGTTTGCCATTAAGCATCCTCCTTTTCACAAATTATGTTTTGAAATAATCTCCCTTCATAATGTCCGTCAGTATCTTGTTCAGCTCTTTCTCCGGGGTCTTCATCCCATCGGCAAACCACTGGGTATAAACCGCAATAAAGGCGGAGACCCAAAATGTATTGAAATAGCGCAGTTCATCCTCGCTGCCGGGCTCTCTCTGGCATTTCAGCACCGGCGGCCGCTTGTTCAGCTCCCGCACGAAGGCATAGCTGGGAGATACCCCCAGGTCGTTTACCGCCAGCAGACTGAGGGTGTCCTTCCGCTGCCGCACCTGCGCCGTATATGTGGCCACCAGTTCCTCCACCGTAGATGCTCCCGACTTATCCACCGAATCCATAAGCTCGGAGAACAGCCGCAGCATATAGCCCAGCAGTACCTCGTCCTTGCCCTTGAAGTGCAGATAGAAGCCCTGACGGGACAGTCCCGCCCGCTTTGCTATGGCGGAGGCGGATATATCGCTGTAGGCCCGCTCCTCCATAAGCTCCATCAACGCTTTTTCTATCAGCTCTCTCGTGGGGATATTATCCGGTCTCTCCGACATTCTTTTCCATTCCTTTGCATTTTTATATGCAGCCGCACACCATCCGCTTTTTAAACTCCAGGAAACGCATCAGTCTGCACTGCTCATTTTTCAGGTAGATGCTGCGTACAAAGGGCAGCACGCTCATCAGAACCCTGGAGGGCAGATAAATGGGGCAGGGATATACGCTCTTTTTGCCCTTTTCAATAGCCCTCGCTGCGGCCTTGGCCACTGCCTCAGGAGACTGCACAGGAAATGGCTTCTCCATCTCCACGCCGTTGCCCCCCACCTTAAATAAATTGGTCTCCGTTGATACCGGATAAATGCAGGTCATCTTCAGGTTCTCCGGGGCTTCAAGTCTCACCGCCTGCTGGAAGCCCTTCATGGCAAACTTACTGGCGGCATAGAGAGCATAGCCCGGCAGGGCCATCTCTCCCATGGCGGAAATGGTAAATACTATCTGCCCCTCTCTGCCCTTCAGATGCTCCAGATATTTAGCATAGGTGTACATAGGGGAGATAGTGTTCAGCTCAAAAATGTTCTCCACCCGCTCCCGGTTTACATAATCAAACTTTTCATAGTAGGGGGCCCCCGCATTGGCGATAAAAATGTCCGCTTTTTCAAAATTCTTTTCTATGGTCTCGAACAGGGCGTCCACATCCTCCTGAGTACTCAGGTCGCAGGCAAAGGGTATGACGTTTTTCCACTGTCCCTCCAGCTTTGCCGCAGTTCTGGCGGCGGCGATAATGGTGTTGCCCTCGCTCCGGGCCAGTATATTGAGGAGGGCCTTTCCGATTCCGCTGGTTGCGCCTGTGAGTACTATGCGTTTTCCGCTAATCATGACATTCCCCTCTCTTTCAAATTATTAACGGATATTTATGGCCGTGTCGTAGGCGCTGTGGCAGGCGTCGGCAATGGTGCCGCTGCTCAGGGCGTCTCCCACTCTGTATACCTTCTTCAGTCCCAGCTCCTCCAATTCCTTTGCCAGGCCGTCCGCCGGGCGCACTCCCAGGGACAGCACCACATAGTCCGTCTCCGTCTCCTCTTTCTTTCCTGTCTTAGCGTCCTGGGTGATTATCTTTCCATCCTCTACCGATACCAATTTTGTCCCTGTGCGTATCTCCGGCCCATAGGGAGCAATTCGGCTCATCACGTCGTCCACCAGCTGAAACCAGGTGCCGGGGGCTAACTCAGGAGCCATCTCCACCATCGTAACTTTGTTGCCCTGAGCACACAGTATCTCCGCCGTTTCCAGGCCCGTCATGCCGGAGCCTATCACCGCCACCCTGCTGTCTTTAAGGGTCTTTTCTCCCAGGATTATCTCCGGAGCGGTAAAGACCTTTTCCCCGTACAGACCGGGGATGGATCGGGGCTTCAGAGGAATACCGCCCGTAGCGCATATCACGGCGTAGGGTCTCATGGCGGCTATCTCCCCGGCGCTGAGCTCCTTGCCGAAATGCAGCTTCACTCCGGCTTTTTCCACCGCCGTCATCAGATCCTCAATACACCAGTAGAGTTTCCCCTGGAGATGGCAGGCGGAGGCGGTAGTCACCTGGCCTCCCGCTCTCTCCTTCTTTTCAAACAACTCCACATCGAATCCCCGCATTGCCATGGTCTGTGCCGCCGTCAGCCCGGCGGGCCCGGCACCTATTACCAGCAGCTTTCTGCCCCAGCCATCCCTGGGCATGGATTCATATTCCCGCTCCCTGGCAACGCTCATGTTGAGGGCACATTCCCCCGGCTTGCCCTTTCCGGCGTTGGTCATAAAGGAGCGGATGCAGTTGAGGCAGCCTATACAGCGGCGTATCTCATTGCTGCGGCCGCTCTGAGCCTTTTCCGGCCAATGTGGGTCGCAGATGAAGGCCCTGGCAGAGGCCGCAAAGTCCTGATACCCCTCCTCCAGCTGCTGCTCCGCCTGTTCCGGCGTGCGTATTACATTGGCGGCTATCACAGGGATATTCACCACGCTTTTGATCTCCTTAGCCAGATATTTTCTCCAGCCCGGCTCAAAGGATGTAGGCTCCAACCAGTAGTTGTATGTATCATAGCAGGCGCTGGTGACGTTGATGGCGTCAACTCCCAGCTGTTTCAGTGCCTTGGCTATCTCCTTCCCTGTCTCCAGTCCGTAGCCCTTACCGGGCTGCCCTATCCTGCTGTACATCTCATCCACGGTGAGACGCACTATAAGCGGGTAGTCCCTGCCGCAGCGCTCCTTTATACCGGTGATTATCTCCTTTACAAAGCGCAGGCGATTTTCAAAGCTTCCGCCGTACTCGTCGTTACGGAGATTGGTATTTGGGGACAGGAACTGCTGGATAAGGTAGCCGTGTCCTCCGTGTAGCTCCACGGCGTCCACTCCCGCCTTCTTGCAGCGTACCGCCGCCTGAATAAAGTCCTCAATGAGTTTATGTATCTCCCTTTTGCTCATGGCGTGGATGCGGGTGGCCCCGTGCTTAGAGAGCTCGCATTTGGAGGGAGCCTGCATGGAAAAGCAAAGGCTCTTTGCCTCCAATGCCAGCAGCGCCGGCGTACACTTGAACACCGTGTCCACAAAGCCGGGGAAACGCTCGGCTATCGGAATTACAAGGGGCAGCGAATTGGTGGCGCTGGCCATGCCCTGGCGTCCGGGGTGATGCAGCCGTATGGCAAGCTTAGCCCCGTGGCTGTGCAGCCTCCGGGCAAATTCCGCCATAGGGGCGATGTGATAGTCATGGCTCATGGCCAGCTGGGTGTAGGTAGATGCCCCGCCCATATCGTTTACGCGGCAGAAACCCGGTATGATAAGCCCTACGCCGCCCTTGGCCCGCTCCTCATAGTAGTCCATAAGCCGTGGGCTGGGCTTGCCGCTGGCCTGGCCCAGGCTGAACTCGGCGGCAGTCATGACTATCCTGTTTTTAACGGTCATGGTCCCAATGTTCATTGGAGAGAAGAGTCTATCAAAAGCCACAAAGTTTCCTCCTTACTTCAATATTTTCTTGTCGTCTTTTACTAAAAATATTTTATAATTTTACTTTACACTTGTCAAGCAACTCTTCAATCTTTGTAGCCTTTCACAGTCGGACATGTCTTTTTTGTCGTCCTGTTATAAAAAAACGCCGCCTGGGACAGCTTCCCCCTCCTGAGGGCCGAGGCTCACCGGCAAGCGGCGTTTTCCCCAAGCGGGGCAAAATATATCTCCCGCCCGACAGTAAGCGCATTGACAAAATCTGAAATAAGGGTACAATATTCCGGCAAACAAATTTAAGGAGAAACAGCCCAGTGAACAACAAGGAACTGAGAGAAATCAGACGCCGTATCCAACCCGGCAAAAACAATATAACCCACATATATGGATGTTATGTAAACAGCGCCACCCGAGAGGTGATATCCAGCTTTGACGAGCCTGTGAATCTCCTGTCGGAGCAGGAGCAGCTGGAGTACCTTAAGCTTTTGAACAAGGCCCTATCCGGGGGGATGGGCAAGAATCTGTGGGACCTGAGCTTTACCACGGCCCAGGTCCGTGGCAGCACGGAACATCAGCTGCTGACCCAGCTGAGGCAGAGCCGTCTGGAGGATGAGAGCCTCAGGGAGAAACTCTGCGCCCTGCTTACGGAGAGTCTCAGCTTTGAGGAAAAGAACTATCTCATTCTCATGGCCTATGACGCCTATGACGTGAAAGCCGGGAAGGAGGATGAGGACAGCGCCGACGTGTTCCGCTACATACTCTGCTGCGTGTGCCCGGTAGCCACCGGCAAGGCGGAGCTGGGCTATGACCATGAGGACAGGCGTTTTCACAATGCCGTCATAAGCCAAATGGTCACTGCCCCCATCCTGGGCTTCATGTTTCCCGCCTTTGACGACAGGAGCGCCAATATCTACGGCGCCCTGCTCTACAGCCGCAACGCCAGGGAAAATCACTCAGCCTTTGTCAGCTCCGTGTTCAATCTTCCCGCCCCAATGACGGCGGCTGAGGAGGAGGACTGCTTCCACCAGCTGCTGGCAGATGCCTCCGATTCCAGATGCAGCTTTGAAGTGATGCAGAACCTGAATCAACAGCTGTGGGACAAGATAGCAGCCCATAAGGAGAGCCGCTCTCCGGAGGTGCTCAGCTTTTCGGCCCACGAGATGGCTGAGATGCTGGAGGACAGCGGCAGCCCGGCAGAGCAGGCGGAAGCCTTTGTGCAGCGTTATGAGCAGCGTCTGGGCAAAGACGCCCAGATAGTCTCCACCAGTATATGCAACAGTAAGAAAATGACAGTGGAGACCCAGCAGATAAAGATAAGTCTGGACCCCCAGTTCAGCCATCTTATAGAGACCCGGAACGAAAACGGGCGGAAATATATCCTCATTCCCGCCGACTCAGGGGTGGAGATAAACGGCGTGCCAGTGGAGATAGACTGAAAGCAAGCCGGAGCAGCCCAGGGGCCGGACTTCTAAAGTCCCGGCCCCTGGCTTTTTTGTTTTTCCCTATTGAGCAAAGGCAGAGTATACAAAGCCGCTGTAGCTCTCAGCCCCCGGCTTTTGGCGTATATGTAGAAATATTTAAAAAATTTTAAATATTTCTACATATACGTTGAGCACATCCTGCATTTATGCTATCCTTACGGGGCGGGAAAAGAAAGATTTTATCAAGGAAAGGCATGAATATGAGCAACATTAAGATAATGACCGACTCTGCCAGCGATATCTCCTATGAGGACGAGGAGAGATATTCCATATCCGTCATCCCCTTTCCCATTACTCTCGGGGGAAAAACATATACCAGCCGGGTGGATTTTGATAATGAACAGTTTTATGACTTGCTGGCGCAAAGCAGCGATATGCCCATGACCTCTCAAATCACTCCCTTCCAGTTCATGGAAATATATCTTGAGCAGGCCCGTGCCGGAGTCAGCGATCTGATCCTGGTGCTTATAAATTCCAAGGGCTCCGCCACCTATGACTGCTCCCTTCAGGCCATAGCCATGTTCAAAGACGAGCATCCCGAATTCTCCGATTTCGGGATACACAGCTTTGACGGCATGGGCTATAATGCCATTTACGGCAGCGTGGTAGTTCAGTCCGCCCGCATGAGAGAGGCCGGAGCAAGCGTAGAGGAGATATGCGCATACATCCGGGGAATACTTCCCCGGCGGGAGATCTACTTCGGCATTTACGACCTGAAATACGCCGCCCGCTCCGGGCGCATCCCAACCGCTGCCGCTTTCCTGGGCAATAAGCTGAATCTGAAGCCTGTGATGAAGATATTTGACCGGGAGATAAGCACCGCCTTCAAGTGCCGGGGAGAAAAAAATCTGGTGAAGAAGATAATGGAGCTCAGCCTGGAGGACATGGAGCCGGGCAGCCCCTACGAGCTTATATACGGCAGCGACAGGGAATGTCTGGAGGAACTGCGCAGTCTTATGACCGAGGCTCTGGGCTATGGCCCCGCCGCCGAATATCAGATAGGCGCAGCCGTTGCCGCCAATGCCGGTCCCAGAGTGGTTGGCGCAGCTTTTACCCGTCGCTGAGAGCGGGCAAGCTTTCTTTATATAAAATAACCGGATGCAGAACAAAAATCTGCATCCGGTTATTTATAGGCAATTTTCGCTGTCTGCCGCTCATTCCCAGTTTTTCCAAACCTCCGGGCAATATCCCACGGTGGCCTGTTTGCCGTTTCGGACTATGGGGGTCTTTATGAGATATGGCACCTCAAAGAGCTTATCCAGCTTGGCCTCGTTAGAGGCCAGATACTTATATACGGGATAGTCCTCATCCTCAGTGTTTACCATGGCCTCCAGGCCCACGGCGTTTTTTACGGAATTGAGTTCTCCCCTGCTCATGCCGAATTTAATGACATCCACGAACTGGTATTTTATCCGCCGCTCTTTGAAATAACGCTCCGCCTTCTTTGTGTCAAAGCACTTGGCCTTACCGAATATCTGGATATTCACGGCCTCATACCTCGGTTATCACCGGCAGTATCATGGGGCTGCGGCGGGTAGTCTTATACAGATAGCCGGAGATATTATTTTTCACCCGGCTCTTAATGGCGGACCAGTCGTTTATCTTATGCTCCTCGCAGGCCATGACGGACTCGATGGCAACACGCTTCAGTTCCTCCATAAGTCCCTCGGCCTCCTTCACATAGATGAAGCCTCGGGTCACTATCTCCGGCTCGGAGATAAGGGCATGGGCGTCGCTGGAGTAGGGCAGGATGACCACCACCATGCCGTCTTCCGCCAGCTTGTGCCGGTCTCTCAACACTACGCTGCCCACCTCGCCAATACCGCTGCCGTCCACCATGACGGCCCCGGACTGGACGGAATCCTCGCATTTGATGCTCTTTTTTGTTAGCTCTATCACCTTGCCGTTTTCTGCAATTACAATGTTCCTTGGGAGAACGCCCATGAGCTTGCCCAGCTCCGCATGCTTTACCAGCATACGGTACTCGCCGTGGACGGGGCTAAAGAACTTGGGCTTTGCTAGGCCCAGCATCATCTTCTCCTCCTCCTGGCAGGCATGGCCGGAGACATGCAGGTCGGTGTGCCGGTCGTAGATGACCTCGGCCCCCTTGTGGAAGAGCTCATCTATCACCCGGCTGATGGTGTTTTCATTGCCGGGGATGGCGGAGGCGGAAATTATCACCCTGTCACCGGCGTCCACATTCACCTGCTTGTGCTCGGAAAAGGCCATGCGGTAGAGGGCTGACATAGTCTCACCCTGGCTTCCGGTGGAGATGATGACCACCTGGTTTTTAGGCAGCTTGTTGAGCTGTTCTATATCCATGAGCACATTGTCAGGGATCTTCATGTACTCCAGCACAGAGGCCACCCGCAGGACGTTTTCCATGCTGCGTCCGGTGATACCCACCTTCCGCCCGTACTTGGCAGCCACGTTTATTACCGTCTGCAGACGGTGGACATTGGAGGCAAAGGTGGTTATGATTATGCGTTTGTTGCAGCCGTTGAAGAGCTTGTCAAAGCTCTCCCCCACCTTTCTCTCAGAGTCTGAGTGGCCGGGCTTCTCCACGTTGGTGGAGTCGCTGAGCAGAGCCAGAACGCCCTCGTTTCCCAGCTGGCCCAGGCGGGGGATGTCTATCATGCCACCGGCTATGGGGGTCAGGTCTATCTTAAAATCGCCGGTGTGTATCACGGTGCCTATAGGCGTCTTGATAGCCAGGGCCACAGCGTCGGGGATGCTGTGGTTGACGTGGATAAACTCCACGGTAAAGCAGCCCAGGCGGAAGCTGGAGCCCGCCTTCTTGGTAAATATCTGGGTGTTATACAAAAGCTCATGTTCTTCCAGCTTCAATTCCACCAGCGCCGCCGTGAGGGGGGTGGTGTAGATGGGCATGTCAATCTCCTTGAGCACATAGGGCACGGCGCCGATATGGTCCTCGTGGCCGTGGGTGAGGATCATGCCCCGGATCTTTTCCGCATTGGCTTTAAGATAGCTGATGTCCGGCAGTACGATGTCCACGCCGTACATATCCTCGTCCGGAAAGCCCATGCCGCAATCCACCACGATAATATCGCCGCCGAACTCGTAGGCCGTCATGTTCTTGCCGATCTCGCCGAGACCGCCAAGGGGAATGATTTTCAGTTTAGATACCATAATTTCTCCATTCTTTTTTATCACATCATTTCGTTTTATTAAATTTCCGTTATGTATTACCCTTGAAGTATAGCCGCATTTCAAGGGTTATTATACTCATATCCGGGTGCAAGAAGGGCAATTTACATCTCCGTGCGCCCTTCCATGGCACGGTTCAATGTGGCGTCGTCGGCAAACTCCAGATTGGAGCCCACGGGAATACCATAGGCCAAACGGGTAACCTTCACATTGAAGGGCTTGAGGAGCCTGGAGATATACATGGCCGTAGCCTCTCCCTCTGTGTCGGGATTTGTGGCCATAATTACCTCATCCACATCATTGTCGGCGATGCGCACCAGCAGCTCTTTGATCTTTATATCGTCCGGGCCCACGTGGCTCATGGGCGACAGAGCGCCGTGAAGCACATGATAAGTCCCGTTATACTCGTGTCCCCGCTCTATGCTCAGCACATCCCTGGGCTCGGACACTACGCAGATGGTGCCCTTGTCCCGGCGGTCGCTGGCACAGATGGAACACAGTTCCCCTTCGGTGAGGTTCTGGCACACCGGGCAGCAATGGACGCTGGCTTTTGCGTCAAGGATGGCGTTGGCAAAATCTCTGGCCTCCTCTTCCGGCAGGCCCAGCACATAGAAGGCCAGACGCTGGGCGCTCTTACGCCCGATACCTGGGAGAGAGGCAAATTTATCTATAAGATTTTCAAGGCTTGCAGGAAAAAAGGACATACGGCTTCTCCCGACCCATAGGGTCCAGATTCTTATTTTATTTTGTTTTCAGTGCGTCGATAGCGGCGGCCCTGTCCGCCTTTCCAAAAACTGCGCTGCCGGCCACCAGCACCTCCGCCCCCGCCTTCAGGGCCAAAGGCGCAGTGTTCTCGTCGATGCCGCCGTCCACCTCTATAAGGCAGTTAAGACCTTTGCTGTCAATATATCTTCTCAGCTGCCGGATTTTGCTCAGCTGGTCGTTCATGAATTTCTGTCCGCCGAAGCCCGGCTCCACCGTCATCACCAGGGCCAGGTCCACGTCCTTTATAAAGGGCAGCATCTCCTCCAGGGGCGTTCCGGGCTTGAGGGTAATGCCTGTCTTTTTCCCCAGTTCCCTGGTAAGGGCTATAGCTGCGGCTATGTTCTCCCCGGTGTCGGCCTCCACATGAAAAGAGACCAGATCCGCCCCTGCCCGGCAGAACTGCCTGACATATCTGAGAGGCTGCTGGATCATCAAATGCACATCCAGAAACATGTCCGTAGCTTTCCTCAAACTTTTCAGCACCGGGATACCCATGGAGATATTGGGGACGAACATACCGTCCATCACATCAAAATGAAGCCAGGCGGCGCCGGCTGCTTTCACTTCCTCCACCTCAAACGCCAGCCTTGCAAAGTCGGCAGACAGAACTGACGGCGCAATAATGGGCATATGCTCTCCCTCCTTTTTTATTTCATATCCCCGGCGCTCTGTAGGTCATGGGGTAAATAACAGACAGTATCTGGATATTCGGTTCATTATACTACGCAAAGCGGCCATTGGCAAGTCCCAGTTTTGTCCGGCCGGCAGATCCCTTTACTTTTTTCAGAGGAGATATTTATTCACTTGACGCAGAGATGGAATGGATATAAAATGTTGAAAAAAGAAACAATGTAAAGTATAATATATGTATTTATTCAAGAGTTTGGGGGAATCGCCTTGTCAAGACGCAGCTCAAGACGGAAAAAAGACGTGCTGCCTTACTATACCTTTGGAGGTGTGTGGCTGGTAGCCGCCTGCATATTGCCTTTATACAGGGTTTGGGGCCTGCTGCTTACTATTGTCATAGCCGGGCTTTCAGCCTTTTTTGTCAGCCGCCGGGCCGAAAAGGACGCAGAGGAAGCCGCCCCCAAGAAAAAAGCCGAAGCCAAAAAAGCTCCGGAGCAGAAGAAGAGTTACGGTCCGGAGATTGACCCTATATTAGAGGAGGGCAACCGGGCCTTGGGAGAGATGGCCCGCATATATTCCTCCGTGCAGGATAAGGATGTGCGTCTGAAAATAAACGAGCTTATGCGCATCACCGACAAAATAACTCAGGACGCTATAGCCGACCCGGAGGACATCCCCCAGATAAGGAAATTCATGAACTATTACCTGCCCACTACCATCAAGCTCCTAAACGCCTATGACCGCATGAGCGCTCAGGGCATAGAGGGTGAAAATCTGGACAGGAGCATGAACAATATAAACGAGATGCTGGACCAGGCCATCGTGGCCTACAAAAAGCGGCTGGATTCTCTCTTTGAAAATCAGGCCCTGGATATTGAGACGGACATTGAGGTTATGAATAAAATGCTGGCCAGGGAGGGTCTCTCCGGCGAAAAGGATTTTGACATCTGACCCGGCAGGCAGAAAGGACGGTAAAAATGAACGAAGAGAAAAGCTATATTCCCTCCCTCACTCTGGACCCCCAGGGCGCAGCCGCAGCCGTGGAGAAGTCCCCTGCCCCGGAGGAGAAAAAGGCGGAGATCCCCCCTGAAAAGCTGGAGCTGGACAAGCTCAGCCAGGCCGAGCAGCAGGCTGTCCGGAGCTTTTCGGAGCAGATAGACGTCGCCAATACCGAGCAGATCATGAATTACGGCAGCGCAGCTCAGAAGAATATCTCCGAGTTTTCCGACGCCGCCTTGAGCAGCGTCAAGACCAAAGACCTGGGCCAGGTGGGCGACATGCTGGGCAGCCTGGTTGTGGAGCTTCAGGGCCTCAACTTTGATCCGGAGGAGAAGAAGGGCTTTCTGGGCCTGTTCAAGAAGGCAGGCCAATCCATTGCTGAGATGAAGGCCCAGTTCGCCAAGGCCGAGACCAACGTGGACAAGATAGTGGAGTCTCTGGAAAAGCATGAGATCGTACTGATGAAGGACATCAGCATGATGGACAGGATGTATCAGCGCAACCAGGAGTATATGAAAGAGCTGACCATGTACATTCTGGCCGGCAAGCTGAAGATAGAGCGGCTCCGCAGCGTGGAGCTGCCGGAGAAGCTGGAGAAGGCAAGAGCCAGCGGCCTCCCGGAAGACGCCCAGGCCGCCAACGACTTTGCCAATCTTATCGGCCGCTTTGAGAAAAAGATACACGATCTGGAGCTTACCCGCACCATTTCCGTGCAGATGGCCCCTCAGATACGCATGGTTCAGAATAACGACAGCCTCATGGCGGAAAAGATACGCTCCTCCATAGTCAACACCATACCTCTCTGGAAAAATCAGATGGTCATGGCCATGAGCCTGTACCACTCGGAGCAGGCCATGAAGGCCCAGCGCCAGGTCACCGACACCACCAACCAGCTGCTTATGAAAAACGCCGAGACTCTGCGCCAGGGCAGCGTGGGCATAGCCCAAGAGGCCGAGAGAGGCATCGTGGATATGGAAACGCTGAAGAAGACCAATGCGGAGCTTATAGCCACTCTGGACGAAGTACGCCGCATCCAGGACGACGGCCGGGCCCGACGTGCCCAGGCCGAGGAGGAGCTGGGCCGTATCGAGGGCGAGCTGAAGCATAAGCTTCTGGAGATGAAGGGCTGATACAAGGAGAAGCTATGAAGTTTTTTAAGAAGCCCTCCGTGGCTGTAATCGTGACCATTCTGGTAGTCTATATATCTACCATGACCTCTGTGGGGGTAAAGCTAACCGATAAATGTATAGACGTTTCCGACGGCTTTTTCGACGGAGTTCGGGTGGACGGTGTGGACTATCCCGCCACCTATGACTCTGTAAAGGAGCTCTGCTCCATTTGCGACGAAATAATCGTCATTGCCAGAAACTACGGCATTGACACTGAGGAGCTGTATTATGCCCAGGATGGCCTGGAATCAGCCGTAGCCTATTCCGACGATATATCCTATATAGGCTGGTGCTATGACGATTTTATCCAGCAGCTGAAGCTGGTGGAAAATCAGCTTCACAGCACGGGACTAAGCCAGAGACATACCGCCGCCATGGAAGAATACTCCTCTGAGATCAGCGCCGCCATTGAGGCTACCGAAAAGAACGGAGCCGCCTATAACGAGACGGTGCGGGAGTTTATCCGTGAGTACGACCGCTTCCCCATTTCCACCTGGGCCAATCTCACCGGTACATATTTCCCAGGGTATTTCAGCAACATGTAAGCAACCCGTAATTAAAAATAAATAAAAGCAAGAGGTAAAAAAATGTCCATTGAAAAAGGCCGCGCCTATTTCAGAGCTTTAGGCATCGAAGACAGAGTACAGGAATTTACCGTCTCCTCCGCCACAGTGGAGCTGGCCGCTCAGGCTCTGGGCGTGGAGGGTGCCAGGATAGCCAAGACCCTCTCCTTCAAGACCGAGGATGGCTGCATGCTTATCCTGGCTGCGGGAGACGCCCGCATCGACAATCGCAAGTTCAAGGATAAATTCCACATGAAGGCCAAGATGCTCTCCGCCGACGAAGTACAAGAGCTGGTGGGCCACCCGGTAGGCGGAGTCTGTCCCTTCGGCTGCAACGAGGGCATCCCTGTGTATCTGGACGAGAGCCTCAAGCGCTTTACAACGGTGTTTCCCGCCGTGGGCAGCCCCAGCAGCGCCATAGAGCTGAATCTGGACGAGCTGTTCAAATACTCCAAGGCCCTGGAATGGATAGACGTGTGCAAGCTGCCGGAACAGTAAGGGCGCTTGTCTGAACGCATATATGAAAAATACGCCCCGGCGGAAAACCGCCGGGGCGTATTTTCGTTTTCACATATAGGGGCCTGTGGGCCAGGCCCGTCTATGTAATCACAGCTTTATACCAGTTTCTTGACCTCGTCTGCGACAAACTGTACCTTGGGTCCGATAATTATCTGCACTGCGGTCTTGCCCGGACGGATGACTCCGGCAACGCCGGTGGCCTTGATGGCTTTCTCGTCTACCAGCAGACGGTCCTTGACCTCCAGACGCAGACGGGTAATGCAGTTGTCAACGGTCTTGATGTTTCCGGCTCCGCCCACGGCAGCCAGCAGCGCTTTGGCCAGCTCGGCATAGTTGCTGTTGGAGAGCTCTATCTTCATCTCGGCGGCGTTGTCGTCGTCCTCGCGGCCCACAGTCTTCAGATCCATCTTGATGATGATGATGCGGAAGACCAGGAAGTATACCACAAAGAAGGCCAGGCCGATGGGTATCAGCAGTAAGGGATTCATTGCAAAGGGCGCATTGAAGGACAAAAACCAGTCAACAAACCCTGCGCTGAACTGGAAGCCCGCACGGATAGGCAGGGCGGCCACGATTGCAACGGAGATACCGGTGAGAACGGCGTGAGTGAAGTAAAGCACGGGAGCCAGGAACATGAAGGAGAACTCCAGAGGCTCGGTGACTCCGGTGAAGAAGGAACAGAGAGCGGCGGAGAGGAGTATGCCTCCGGCCACCTTTTTCTTGGTGGTCTTGGCGGTGGTGTACATTGCCAGAGCGGCTGCGGGGAGACCGAACATCATTACGGGGAAGAAGCCGGCCTGATACATACCGGTCTGACCCAGAACGCCGCCTTCAACGGTGCCCCAGAACTTGCCGATATCGCTGATGTTGGCCACGTCAAACCAGAACACGCTGTTGAGGGCGTGGTGCAGTCCAACGGGGATGAGCAGACGGTTCAGGAAACCGTAGATACCTGCGCCGATGGCGCCCAGGCCGATGATGCTCTCGCCCAGCCACACCAGGGCGTTGTAGACCACGGGCCATACAAAGTAGAGGGGGATGCAGGCTATCAGGGTGAAGACCACCGTCATGATGGGGACGAAGCGGCGGCCTCCGAAGAATCCCAGGAAGTCCGGCATCTTGGTCTGATAAAACTTGTTGTAGCACCCGGCGGAGATAAGACCGCAGGTAATACCTATAAACTGGTTGTTGATCTTGCCGAAAGCGGCGGGCACTTCCTCGGCGGGAACGCCCATGACCACGGACAGCACGCCGGAGCTGAGCATGGTCTGGATGGTGAGCCAGGAGATTATGGCTGCCAAAGCGGAGGTACCCTCCTGGTCCTTGGACATACCCACGGCAACGCCAAGGGCAAACAGGATGGCCATATTGTCTATCAGGATACCGCCGGCCTTTATAAGCAGCATGGCGATAAGGCTGTTGGCGCCCCAACCTGCGGGGTCTATCCAGTAACCTATACCCATTAGTATGCCGCCTATGGGCAGGCAAGCCACGGGAAGCATCAGGGACTTTCCTAGTCTCTGCAGGAATCTCATCATTTGATTGTTCCTCTCTTTCCTAATTTAATTTTTCATGTCTCATGTTTCTGTCTATCAGCAGGGGCAGGCCGGCCCACAGTCTGCCCGTAATGCTACTAAGAGGGTTTCAGAGGTTAGCCTTCAGGAAGGCTTCCAGAGCGTCGGCGGCGGCGTCTTCATCCGGACCGTCGAAGGCCATGGTGATCTCCATGCCCTGTTTGACTGCCAGCCGCATAACGCCCATTATCCGTTTTGCGTCCACGGCAGCGCCGCCGCCTACGGATATGGTGACTTTACAGGCGCACTTGGCGGCCTCCTTCACCAACAGCCCTGCGGGGCGGGCGTGTATACCCAGGGGATCGGTAATTACATACTTGACTTCCTTCATTTTTCATGCCTCGCTTTCGCAAACTTTTTTCCTAAGCGCCAAAATTTTTCCGGGGGAAACGGAAAGCTCGTCATATCCCATTTCCAGGAATGTATCCGTCAGGCTCAGATCTGCGCCCAATTCTCCGCAGATACCGGCCCAGATGCCCTCGGCATGGGCGTTTTCCGCAATAGTCCGCAGCAGGGAGAGTATGGCCGGATGGTGGGGGTCATGGAAAGCCTCCAGCTTGGCGTTCTGGCGGTCTATGGCCAGAGTGTACTGAGTCAGGTCGTTGGTACCCACGCTGAAGAAAGATACCTCTTTAGCCAGCTCCCGGCTGATTATGGCGGCGGCTGGGGTCTCTATCATAATACCCAGCTCCACCTCGCCGAAGGGGATGTTCTCAGCATATAGCTCGCTCTGTATCTTCCGGCAAAATTCCTTTATCTGTCTTACCTCGTCCACAGATATTATCATTGGGAACATGGCGCTCACCGGCCCATGGACGGCGGCCCGATATATAGCCCGCATCTGGGGTCTGAAGATGTCCTCTCTGGTCAGACAGATGCGTATGCCTCTATAGCCCAAAGCCGGGTTCTCCTCATGCTCCAGGCCGAAATAGTCGGCCTGCTTGTCGGCGCCGATGTCCAGAGTGCGGATCACCAGGGGACGTCCGTTTAGCTGCTCCGCCACGGTTTTGTAGGCTTGGTAAAGCTCCTCCTCAGTAGGGAAATTGTCTCTGCCCAAATAGAGGAATTCGCTGCGCATGAGGCCCACGCCCTCGGCATCTCCCTCCAGGGCGTAGCGCACATCCTGAGCCGAACCGATGTTGGCGCAGAGCAGGACCTTTTTCCCGCTCTTACTCACGCTGGGCTTACCCCTGTACTTGTCCAGCTCCGCCTTGTAGGCCATGGCCTTGCGGAGTTTTTCCACCATGGAACTGACCACGGCGGGGTCGGGGTCTATATAGTAACGGCCGTCATAGCCGTCCACTATCATCAGCTTTCCGTTTATTTCCGGTGAGATGGAGATATCCGCCTGGACCAAAGTGGGTATATTCATGATACGTGCCAGGATGGCGGTATGGCTGTTGGCGGAACCCTGGCGTGTGACGAAGGCCAGAATCTTGTCCTTGGGCAGCTGCACCGTCTCGCTGGGGGTCAGATCCTCGGCCACAAGAATTCCGGGCTCATCCATGCGAAAACCTGTGTGGCCGCCGCAGAGTATATCCACCAGGCGGCGTGCCATGTCCTTCACGTCCACGGCCCTGGCCTTCATGTACTCGTCGTCCATGGCTGCAAAGGCTGCGCTGAAAGCGTCTCCCGCATCATGGGCGGCTTGGGCTGCGCTGGCCCCGCCGGCTATCATATCCTGGGCGCTCTCGATAAAATCCAGGTCGTCCAGCATCATTATCTGGACGTCCAGGATCATGGCCTGCTCCTCGCCTATCTCGCTGCTGGTCTTGGCAAAGAGGCTGCCGAGCTGTTCTCTGGCGGTCTCCCGAGCGGCGTTGAACTTCTCCAGCTCCGCCTCGCTGTCTCCGCAGGAGACAGGCAGTTCATTTTGTCTGGGGTCGTACACATAGGCTTTACCGATAGCCACGCCGGAGAATACCGGCCTGCCGGTTCCTTCCTGCATATATACGGCCCTCCTCTATTTCACCAGCCCCAGCACGGTGTCGCCGGCGGCAACGGTCTTTCCCGTGTAGGCGTTGACGGCCTGATAATCTGCCGTGTTGCATATCACCATAGGCGTGATGGTGTCGTAGCCCTCGGCGGCAATGGCCTCTCTGTCAAACTCTATTAGCAGCTGTCCCTTAGAAACGTGCTCGTCGGTTTTGGCAAAGACCTTAAAATATTTTCCTTTTAACGCCACAGTCTCCAGGCCCACATGGATAAGTATCTCCGAGCCGTCGTCCCCTTTCAGGCTGACTGCATGGCCGGTGTCGAACATCAGGTCCACGGTGGCGTCGCAGGGGGAAAAGATCCGGTTGCCCGTAGGCCGTATAGCAACGCCCTTGCCCAGTATCTCCTCGCCGAAGGTGGGGTCGCTAACTTCCCGGATGGGCACCGCTTCCCCGGCCGCCGGGGCGCCCAGCTCCGTCTCTTTGGACTTGCCCGAAAAAAGCTTGTCAAAAAAACCCATAATGCTGTGTCCTTTCTTTTACCTCGTTACTTTTTTATTTTCAATTACATATTTTCCTTAATTATCCCGACACGTGCGCCGTATGCTGGCGGCCAGGAAGGCCAGTTCCTCTTTGGGCAGCCGGGCTCCGCAGCGTTCATAGAGCAGCTGGGATATTTTTTCGGCGCAGCCGAACTCCTTGGGAAAGCGCCGGCGCACAGTCTCAACTATCAGAGGGTCTTCCCTGCTGTATAGCGTCTTGTCAAAGGCTCTGAAAACCAGGAACTTCAGCTGCACGGTAAATTCGTTATAGAATACGCTGCCGGTGTCGAAGTCTATATCCCTGCAAGAACTCAGCATTGCGAGAATATCATGCAGGCTGGCAGTAATGCGTATGGTGTCGCTGATAGTATTTTCATATTCGGCGTTAACCAGATGCAGGGCTATATTTGCCGCTTCGTCGTCGGTGAACTGGATTTCAAGTTCATCGGCAATAAGCTCCAGCGCATATTTTCCCATGGCATATTCCCTGGGATAGAAAAATTTTACCTCAGCCAGAAGGCTGTTTTGAAAGACAATGCCCTGGCGCCTGCGCTCAATGGCAAAGCACACATGGTCTGTAAGGGTGAGATATACGCTGGGGCTGAGCTTACCCAAGGTCTCCATAGCCTTGTCCACGATACGGCTGCAAAGCTCCACTTCCCGGACGGGAAGGCTTGCGAACAGGTCCGTGAGCTTTCTGGTCTGCTCAGTGTTTTCCATACGGAAGAGTTTTTCTACCCGGCTGTCGTCGATTTCGTCTCCGGGGCGGACCGAATATCCCAGCCCCCGGCCCATGGCCACCATTTCCCGGCCATCCTTATCGCAGCAGCTGATCACGTTGTTGTTGATACATTTTATTACCTTCACTGTTTTGCCCCCCCGGCGATAAAACGTGCAAGTGAAAATAAAAAGACCATACTCAAGACGCCTATAAAAATAGCCTCGAATATGGTCTTGCCTGCCGCACAGTAACAACCCAAAATTTTCTTTTATTTGATATTAAAGTATCAATAAATTTACATCCTGTCAATAAAATTTCGGCATGCTGATTAAAGTTCGTAGTATTAGACAAAGTACATTGTGCAGATTTATGCAATTTTATGGGTTCAGACTCCGGAGCAGGGCTTTAGCCTGGGCAATTATTTCCCGGTCGGCATAGCTGCGGGTATATTCGTCAGCCATGGGCAGGCCCATTGGCACTCCGGGGCGTCTGAAAATCATGGGGCTGGGCCGGTCTGTCTTTGCCGAAAAGTGGAAATTTCTTATCCCGGCCCCGGCCAAAGCCTCCATATTTTTTACGGACACGCCGCTGCCCGCCATAATGGCTATTCTGTCTCCTGAATAGCTAGCCATATCTCTCAGCAGCTCCAGCCCCTCCGGAGCCTTGTCCCTCTGTCCGGAGCTGAGCACTGTGTCAAAGCCCAGGGCCATGGCCGTATCCAGGGCCTCAAATGGGTCCCGGCAAAGGTCGAAGGCCCTGTGGAGAGTGTAACTCAGCTTGGGCCCGCCCATACTCATACAGGCGGCCAGGTGTTCTTTGTCCAGCCTGCCGTCGGGCAGCAGGGCTCCCAGCACCAGCCCCTTTACTCCGGTGTCCTTTAATAGCTCCACCTCTCTCAGCAGTATCCTTTTTTCCGGCTGGGTGAAGCAAAAGTCCCCAAAGCGCGGCCGTATCATTACATTGACCGGTATCTCTACTGCGGACAATACCTCTTCCACCAGAGCCGGCGACGGAGTGACCCCGCCGATGGACAGATGTCCGCACAGCTCCAGCCTGTCGGCCCCGCCCTCCTGGGCCGCAAGGGCAGACTCCACCGAGTCTACGCATACTTCCAACAAATGCAGCATATATAGCTCCCCTTCCCAAAAGCTTGTCTTCCCCTGTGGAGAGAGCGCCGAAAGCGGCCCTTCCCTTGACAGCCGAATCTTATCATATCGCCGGAGACATGGCAACAGTCAAAGCCACTCCGGCAGGGAGGACCTCCTGCCTGTTTACAAGCGGGACTTAAAAGTGTATAATCGGCCCATACGGAAATCAGGGTGATAGAATGAAAAAGAAACTGTTTCTCACCGGGCCCTCCGGTGTGGGCAAAACTACTATAATAAGACAGGCTCTGGGGCCCGCTCTGGCCTATGCCGGGGGCTTCGTGACGGAGCGGTCGCTGGGCGACGGGGGCAGGCTTTTGGGCTTTGACCTGCTGCCGGCCGCCGGAGCGGCCTTTGATTCAGGTTTTGAGCGTTGGCGCTTTCTGGATTACAGCGGCCCCAAGCCCGCTAAGGACAACGAGGTATTTCGCAATCAGGCCGTCCGGCTGCTCCAGGAGGCTGAATATTATCCCTATGCCCTGCTGGACGAGATAGGTGGCTTTGAGATGCTCATTCCCCAATTCAGAAACGCCCTGGCAGAGCTATTAAACAGTGAGCTGCCCATCATCGGCGTGGTGAAGGGTGCGGAGAACGCCGCCGCCATAAAAAGCCGCTTCGGCCTTGGTGACAGGTTCACCCTTCTCACGGACAATCTTCGATCCGTGCTGGGAAAAGACGGAGACACAGTGCTGCTGGAAGTGAAGTCCCCCGGGGATCCGATGATCTCCAGGATAGTCAAAGCCTGGGCGGAGGAGTACGCCCCCAAATGAATTATAAAAGTATAACAGAGGCCCGCTTCATAGACCGGCCCAACCGCTTTATTGCCCATGTGGAGCTGGAGGGCGAGACAGTGGTCTGCCATGTGAAAAACACCGGCCGGTGCCGGGAGCTGCTCGTTCCCGGTGCAAAGGTGCTTTTGCAGGGCTCTGACAATCCCAAGCGCAAGACCGCCTATGACCTGGTGGCCGTGTGGAAGGGTGAGAGGCTCATCAACATGGACGCCAACGCCCCCAACGCCGTCTTCGGCCAGTGGCTGAGAGAGGGCGGCCTGGGCTTCCGGCCGGAGCTTGTAAAGCCGGAGTTCGCCCACGGCGACTCCCGCTTCGACTTCTACTTTGAGTATGGGGGCAGACCATGTCTGGCAGAGGTCAAGGGTGTCACCCTGGAGGAGAACGGGGTCGTCCGCTTCCCAGACGCCCCAACTCTCAGGGGGATCAAGCATCTCCACGGTCTGCAGGCCGCCCTGGCAGAGGGCTATAAATGCTATGCAGTGTTCGTTGTACAGATGCGCCATGTGAAGTATTTTCAACCGGCATGGGACAAGCACCGGGATTTTGGTCTGGCTTTGGCCCAGGCCGCAGCGGCCGGGGTGGAGGTACTGGCCCTGGACTGTGATGTGAGCCCCCAGGGCCTGGCCATTGCGGAACAGGTCCCCGTCAAATTGGAGATGCCCGAATAGGGGAGGATATAATGGACGAGAAAAAAGAGAAGATATATTTTCACGACCACGGGGACGGCCACGTGCACAGCCACGATACCCCGGAGCACGGCCACGCAATGGCAGAACACGGCCATGACCACGGCCATTCCCACACCCAGACCAAGGCGGTGATCAACCGTCTGTCTCGGGCCATAGGCCATCTGGAATCTGTAAAACGCATGGTGGAGAGCGGCCGGGACTGCACCGAGGTGCTGGTACAGCTGGCGGCGGTGCGTTCTGCTCTCAACAGTACCGCCAAGGTCATTCTGAAAGACCACCTGGAGCACTGTATCCACGGGGCAGGCTCCGGGGATGCCCAGCAGCTGGCCGCCCTCAACGAGGCCATAGACAAGTTCATGAGCTGAAAAAGCTGCGTCCTGCCTGATTTGCAGGACGCAGCTTTTTACGTGATTCGTCACTGTATGGCTTTGTAGTTGTTTCGGGCTCTCAGATCTCTTATCACGATGTTCACAGCGGCCCCGCAGAATATCACCATGCAGCAGAAGTAAAGCCACAGCATCAGCAGTATCACCGAGGCCAGGGAGCCGTATACCAGCGGATACTTGGTGGAGGCGTCAATGAACACCGAGAAGGCAATGCTGACTCCTACCAGGGCTATGGTGGCCAGCAATGCCCCAGGCCAGGTGCTGTAGCTGTCCCAGCTGCGCTTGCTCACCTCATAGACCCCCAGGCATATCACATATTCTATGCCTGCCAGCACCAGAAAGCGCACATATCTCCAGGACTGGCTGATATCTATAAAGGGCAGCATCTGGTTGAGCCGCTCTATTACGCTGCGGCCTGTGAGCATCACCAGTATAGCAAAGTACAGAGCCGCCAGAAACAGCAGGGAAAACACCACGCTGAAGAGGTAACCCAGAGCGCCCTGGAATCTCTGGCCCCCCTGCATCTCCCCTATGGTCCCCTGAAGAGAGCGCACCGCCGCCGAGGCGGAGGTCAGCAGCACCACTATCCCCGCCATCATCATTGCAAAACTGTTGTTCTCCGCCACGTAGTAGAGAAAATCCTCCAGGAAATCCACCGTCTCCGAAGCCATAAGGTGGTCCGTAAATCTCAGTACGCTCATGGCCTTGTCGTAGCTGTTGCCCAAAAGGGTATACAGGCAGATTATAAGGGGGAAAAAGGTCATGGTCAAATAGTATGACAGGGCGGCCGAGGCCCTGGGCAGGCGTTTGACCGTATACATTCTGGAGAGGCAGCGGAGAAAACGCATGAATTTTATATGCATGAACTTCCCTCAATTCAAACAGCCCGCCTGGTATCTGAGGCGGGCTGTTTATTCAGTGATAGTATATGCTCACTTGGTGTTGAATATTTTGAAAATACTGTCGAAGGGATCCTCCTCCGCAGCGGTGCTCTGAGCGGCTGCGCTCTGAGCGGCGGGCTGGGCGGCAGGCTGAGCTGCGGCGGCCTTCTCCGCAGCGCCGGTAAACAGGCCCTGGGAACGCTGGGGAGTCACGGGCTGAGGAGCGGCAGTTGCGGCCTGAGAGGCGGAGGCGGTAACGGAGCCGTCCTCAAAGCCGGTGGCAATAACGGTGACCCGTATCTCGTCCTCCAGGCTGTCGTCGAAGCTGGCGCCGAAGATGATGTTGGCGTCGGGGTGGGCGGCCTCCTGTACCAGGCTGGCGGCGGTCTCCACATCCTCCAGGTCCATGTCCTCGGAGCCGGTAATATTTATCAGTACGCCGTGAGCGCCGTTGATAGACGTCTCCATCAGGGGGCTGGCAACGGCCATGCGGGCAGCCTCCTCGGCCTTGCCCTTGCCTGCGGCATGTCCCACGCCCATATGGGCAAAGCCTGCGCTGCGCATAATGCAGTTGACGTCGGCAAAGTCCAGGTTTATAAATCCTGTATTCTTAATTAGGTTGGAGATGCTGGTAACGGCCTGGAGCAGCACGTCGTCGGCTATCTCAAAGGCGTTGGCCAGGGTGACCTTCTGGTCGGTGGCAAATTTCAGACGGTCATTGGGGATGATGAGCAGGGAATCCACCCGGCCCAGCAGCTCCTTTATACCGGCGTTGGCCTGGTCCATGCGGCGCTTGCCCTCAAACTTGAAGGGCTTGGTCACTACGCCCACGGTGAGCAGTCCGGCATCCTTGGCTATCTCCGCCACCACGGGAGCCGCTCCCGTGCCGGTGCCGCCGCCCATACCGGCGGTGATAAACACCATATCCGCATCCTCCACCGCCTTGGCTATATTGTTGCGGCTCTCCTCGGCTGAGCGTTTGCCAATCTCCGGGTCGGAGCCTGCGCCCTGTCCCCGGGTCATCTTCTCGCCTATCTGAAGCTTCTGGTCGGCGTTGGACACCGCCAGAGCCTGTCTGTCTGTATTGATGGCTACGAACTCAACGCCCTGGGTCCCGGCCTTGACCATCCTGTTTACAACATTGTTGCCGGCCCCGCCGACGCCAACTACCTTTATAGTAACAACATTCTCAGGACCCGCTTCAGCTTTGAAATCCATACGTCTGCCTCCCTCTCTATTCTAAGGTCACATAAAATGCGAAAATACATCTGTGAATCATGGCAGTATT
>CALXGF010000095.1 GCA_944387735.1 uncultured Oscillospiraceae bacterium | reverse complement strand
TTGATTCTAGCCAGCTCAACGATGCGGTCTCTCCTTTGTTTCTGCAAGAGCTGGCCAGCTGCCAGCTTATACAGAACAAGCAGAATATTATTATGATTGGTAATCCCGGTCGGGGCAAAACCCACTTGGCAATAGCCTTGGGATTAAAAGTCTGTACCAGGGGATACAACGTGCTGTTTAAGAATGCAGCATCGCTTTCTACGGAACTGTGCGAAGCCAAGGACAATTACCATCTGGGCAAGCTGGAGCGAATATTAGCCAAAGCAGATTTGTTGATCCTGGATGAGCTGAGCTATCTTAGCTTTAACCGGCACCAGTCTGAATTGCTGTTTAAGGTCATTTCGGACCGAAGTGAAAAGAGCAGCACCATTGTGACCACGAACCTGCCATTCTCCAAATGGACAGAGCTCTTTGAGAACACCACAATGGTAGCCGCTCTTATTGACCGGTTGACATTCCGCAGCCATGTCCTGGACATGAACGGAGATTCCTACAGATTAAAGGCAACCATACAAAGCAAGGTTTAGTTCGGTGGTTCAAATTTTCGTGAGCGGTGTGGCTCACTTTTTCATGAGCCCCTGGCTCATTTTTTCATTGACATTTACAGGAATAACAGACCCTCCAGGCAACAGACATAAGCTGCTGTTCCCTGGGGGGTTCTTTATCCCAGTAATCTATCTCAGAAATCCGCATTTCCGGTAGTTCTGGGGTGGAGCTCCACGTCCCGGATATTGCTCACGCCGGTGAGGTACATGACCATGCGCTCAAAGCCCAGGCCGTAGCCGGCGTGACGGCAGCTGCCGTAGCGGCGCAGGTCCAGATACCACCAGTAGTCCTCTTCCTTCAGTCCCAGCTCCGCCATGCGCTTGGTGAGCATGTCCAGACGCTCCTCGCGCTGGCTGCCGCCGATGATCTCGCCTACGCCTGGCACCAGGCAGTCCGCCGCCGCAACGGTCTTCCCGTCGTCGTTCATGCGCATATAGAAGGCCTTGATGTCCTTGGGGTAATCGGTGACAAAAATGGGCTTCTTGAACACTTCCTCGGTGAGATAGCGCTCATGCTCCGTCTGCAAATCTATGCCCCACTTCACCGGATAGTCAAACTTCTTCCCGGATTTTTCCAGAATGTCCACGGCCTCGGTGTAGCTTATACGGCCAAAGTCGTTATTCACCACGTTATGCAGCCGCTCCAGCAGGCCCTTATCCACGAAGGAGTTGAAGAACTCCATCTCCATGGGGCAGCGCTCCAGCACCCGGTTGATGATATACTTCACCATGGCCTCGGCGGTGTTCATGTAATCGTTCAAATCGGCAAAGGCCATCTCCGGCTCTATCATCCAGAACTCGGCGGCATGGCGCTGGGTATAGCTCACCTCCGCCCGGAAGGTGGGGCCGAAGGTATACACGTCGCCAAAGGCCATGGCAAAGTTCTCCGCATTCAGCTGGCCGGAGACGGTGAGGCTGGTGACCTTGCCGAAGAAATCCTTGCTGTCGTCCACAGTGCCGTCCTCTTTACGGGGCAGGTTATTCAGATCCAGAGTGGTGACCCGGAACATCTCCCCGGCGCCCTCGCAGTCGGAGCCGGTGATGATCGGGGTCTGGACATACACAAAGCCCCGGCTCTGGAAAAACTCATGCACCGCCTGGGCAGCCACGCTGCGGACTCTGAAAACGGCGGAGAAGAGATTGGTGCGGGGTCTCAGGTGCTGTATGGTGCGGAGAAACTCCACGCTGTGCCGCTTCTTCTGCAGGGGATAGTCGGGAGTGGAGGCTCCCTCCACGGTGATCTCCCTTGCCTTCAGCTCAAAGGGCTGCTTGGCCTCCGGGGTCAGCACCAGGGTGCCCTTGACGATAAGGGCGGCTCCCACGTTTTGCTTTGCTATCTCCTCATAATTTTCAAGGCTCTCCCTCTCAAAGACCACCTGAAGGGACTTGAAGCAGCTGCCGTCGTTCAGCTCTATGAATCCGAAATTTTTCATATCCCGGACGGTTCTCACCCAGCCGCAGACAGTCATCTCCTGTCCGCCCAGGCTCTGGCTGTTAGCAAAAATTCCCGCTATTCTTTGACGCTCCATTTGGCGTTTCATCCTTTCTCTCAGTACAGGAGCCCTTGCTCCATGAACACTTATTATATACATTTTTCCCTGACATTGCAAGGATAATCTCTTTACTTTTCCGTTCCGCCGCTCTTGCCCGGAGCTGCTTTCCCATGCTATACTTATTTCAGGAGGTGGTGACTTTGGGCTATTGGCTGTTCATGCTGGCGGTATCCCTGCTGATGCCCCTGACAATGATCATCTTCGGCAGGCATTTTATACACAATCCCCCCAAGGATATAAACAGCTCTTACGGCTGCCGCACTTCCATGTCCATGAAAAGCCGGGAGACCTGGGATTTTGCCCACAGGTATTTCGGGAAACTCTGGTTCATCCTGGGGCTGGTTCTCCTGCCCCTGTCTGTGATTCCCATGCTTTTTCTCCTGGGGGAGGGAGTAGGGGCCATTGGAAACTCCAGCCTTGTCATCATGGGGGCACAGCTGGTCTTTCTCGTTGTACCCATCTTTCCCACAGAGCGGGCATTGAAAAAGAACTTCGACCAATTTGGTTTCCGCCGCTGAGGTCTGAAAGAGTACAGAATAATTTAAGGCCGGGAGTCCGTGCATCGGACTCCCGGCCTTGGTCATACTAAAATATAAATTGCAGGGGACATTGATAGTTTTTCAGCTCTATCTCCTGATGCTCTCCGCCGGCCTCTCCGTCTCTTGTCCAGGCCACCGGCTTTTCAAATGTGAACCTGGCTCTCTTGGTGTGGAGTATCAGCAGATCCTCATTGTCGTATTTCTGGTAGAGCACGCTGTCCACGATGTTCTTGAATTCCGCAAGATTGCCTGGGTTTTTCACCAGGACCAGCTCGGAATAGCCGTCCCCCAGACAGACCAGGTCGTCCCTGAGATGGACTATGCCCGCCACGGAGGTGGAGTTGGACACGCTGCCATAGAGAAAATCTCCCTCTATCACTCCTTCGTCATATTCCACCCTGGTCTTATAGCTCTCTATTTTCGGCAGGGCCAGGGCCCCCTGGAGCACGTAGGCCAGGTGGCCCAGCACCCGCTTCTGGTTCTGGGGCGTGGCATAGCTCACCTCGGTGAAAGCCCCGAAGGCGGCGATATAGGCGAAATACTCCCTGTCTCCAAAGCCTCCCACGTCGAAGGGGTGGGCCGTGCCGTGGACTATCCGCCGGGCGGCGGCCACGGTGTCGTTCTTGGGCAGGGCCAGGGTGGTGGCCACGTCGTTTGCCGTGCCCATGGGAATATAGCCCAGGGGCGGGGGAGAGCTCAGCTCCATCAGCCCCGACACAACCTCGCTGAGAGTGCCGTCCCCGCCGATGCAGGCCACGGTATCGTAATCCATGGCATAAGAGGCGGCGTACTCCGTGGCCTCCCCCCGGCCGGAGGTGAAGAACAGACTGGTCCGATATCCCCCCATGTCCAGCGCCTGGAGGGCCTCCCCCAGATTCACCTTGTAGGCCCCCTTGCCGGCGGATGGATTGATTATAAGCATCAGCTTTTTTTCCATTTGACCCCGCTCCTTCTGATATGAAAAAAGGACATGCCGGAAGCATGTCCTTAATTTGTTTTCCTTCAAGCCATCTCGTTGAGCTTGCTCGCCATAGCAGACTTCTTATGAGCTGCATTGTTCTTGTGCAGAAGCCCCTTGCCGGCTGCGCGGTCGACAGTCTTAACAGCAACTTTATAGGCACTGACGGCATTGTCACGGTTGCCCTCGGCAACGGCTGCGTCAAATTTTTTCATCATGGTCTTGAGCTCGGTCTTGTCGGCCCGGTTCTTGGCCCTGAGCTCCTTGGACTTAATGTCTCTCTTTGCAGAAGATTTAATGTTGGCCATGCTTCAATCGCCACCTCCTCCTATAAAATTGAGTCATCACAACTCGCATTGATGGATTATATCAAATAAGTTCC